>JAGLCZ010000599.1 GCA_023145975.1 Candidatus Hydrogenedentota bacterium
CTATAGAAACAGTAATCTGCTTTACCTTACAAACACAAAAAACACAGAATATATTTCCGGTAACAGGATATTTTTTCGCCATGTTTTTTTGAAGATCAAAAAAGAATTGACATGCCCCGGCTCTCTGCTTTATGCTTTTCCTGTAAAGCAGTTTTGATAGTTAACGTAGTATTTTAAAGATACGGGAGCGTATGTCGGCGTGTCTATTCTTGATGAAAAATTGGAAACTGTTCAGGCAATATGTCAGGCATTTCATGTTTTGAAGCTGGACGCATTCGGTCCTGTTGCGGGTGATAAATTTGAGCCTTCCCATGGTGCTGCCAGTTTCCTTGTGGAATGTGAGCCGGCTTCCCAACGTGCCCGGTATGAGCGTTTTTTTGGTCTTCTCCAGGCATTGGAAATATTGCTGGGGTGTCGTATCGATCTCGTTGATTATAGGGCCCTGCGTGACGGCAGTATTGCGCGAAAAATACCGGAAGTGATTAAGCCTGTGTATGTGCGAAGTACATCCTCTGAATCAACGAAGTTCGGCGAGCTGTCGTAATCTGTCCGGGCGGCATACATGGATTTGGGAATTGGACAGCGTGATAATGCCCTTTTCGCGCAAGCTATGCAATGCGACGGTTGTTGTTTCCCGTGTGGTTCCTGCCAGGTTGGCGATATCCTGATGAGTAATGGTCAGGGGCATATCCTTTTCGAGACCTTCTCGTTGAAAGAGATGCCATAATCGCGAAGCAATCCGGGTGCGTACGTCATCAAACACAAATTCTGCGAGTACAGTTTCTGTATCCATAGCCCGTCTGCATAGTTGACATGCTACGGCATGGCATAATTCTGCGTCTTCCTGCAGTATCCGTAAAAAATCTTTACTACGCAGCAGGGTTACCAGCGAGGAGGTAATGGCTTCCGCATAGGTACCTCTACGGAGGGGTTGTACCAGGCATTCTTCGCCGAACAAATCTCCCGCAAAAAGATGACGAAAGGTTACTTCCCGTCCCGACTTCGACAGGTGTGTTATTTTAACACGTCCGGAGCGCACCCAATATACATAATTACAAGGGTCGTCGGGAAAATAAATAATCTGCCGGGGGTCATAGCGACGATGGTAGGAAAAAGCATTGACCCGTTCTATAACCTCGTGATTCATTCCATGAAAGAAGTGTTCTTCACCCAGAGGCGCTGTATCTTCTTTTAGCGTATATAACATCGCATTAGATTTCCCGAAAATTGATAGGCTCGGAATACGGCCTTTTTTGACATGCTATACACATGTTGATCAGTCAATATGAAA
>JAGLCZ010000006.1 GCA_023145975.1 Candidatus Hydrogenedentota bacterium
TTGGTGGTGGGTGGATTTGTAGGGGCGTACCTGTGTGTCCGCCTGATTTGCTTGTGGTGCAGGCTTCCAGCCGTGTACGCAATTGAGACTGAATGAAAGAAAAGCAGGCTGGAAGCCCGCACCACAAATTGAGGTGTGCCCACATTCTTGTCCCGATTTTTCGCTGCTGCGGCACGCGCCTCCCTACCGTCATCCCGGTTTCTCTCATCGACGCAGGAGATGTGGGAATACCGGGACTGTCCTTTTTCTTGCAGCGGTTGGTTTGAGTGTATAGACATGGATCGACTTTTTTGTATGTTGTTCACGGTTTGCCGTGCTCATGGATGAACGCAGTGACGAGGGGATTCATAATGACATGACTTGCTATATAGCTAATTGTCAGTATGTTAAAGGCACTTTCTTAGCAGTTAACGCGGAGCATAATGGGAAATACATCCGTAATCTGCTCAGGGGATATGTTAGAATTTCCAGGTAGCGTAACATGTTGTGTATATCCTTGAATCCAGCGAAAGGAGTGGTGATGAAATATATTACCCGCATGTCTTTTCTTGTTATTTTGTTGTTAGCAGGCGTCACCGGTATTGCCGCTGCCGATGAAAAAATACCCGTCATTTACTGCACAGACCTGTTTCATCCCCATGACGATCCCGATGATCATTTTGATGCGGCATGTATGTATGCCATTCCTGAATTCGATATCAAGGCCGTTATTCTTGACCAGGGGAAAAGGCAGCAGCAACAGCGGGGGAGCATTCCAATGGAACAGCTTAATGGTCTGACCGGACGTAATGTTCCCTATGTCGTGGGTCTTGCAGAAACACTGGAAAATCCCGAAGATACAGGGGGAAACCAGTCGGCGGAATATCAGGACGGCATTAAAACCATATTGTCCGTGCTTCGTGAATCTCCTGAGCCCGTAACAATCATTACCGTAGGCAGTCTGCGTGATGTAGCAGCTGCATATAACCGGGAACCTCAACTGTTCCGCGATAAACTGTATCGCCTGTACTCATTTATAGGAGAGGCGCAGGGAGTTATGCGCGAATATAACGTGGGTCTGGATATACATGCGTATCGGTGCATCATGAATTCAGGATTGCCCGTGTATTGGGTGCCTTGTTTTGATGGCGGGGTATGGGTTAATGAAGGCAATGCTTCTTTTTGGAAGGCGAAGCATAATGACCTGCTGGCAGATGTATCAGATACCGTGTTGAATTTTTTTATTTATATGGCAGTACGCAAAAATGATCCGAAGCCCATGGCAGCTCTGTATACCCCTGTCGTTCCGAAAGAGAAAGAAAAAGTATTGGAAGCAA
>JAGLCZ010000060.1 GCA_023145975.1 Candidatus Hydrogenedentota bacterium
AGAACTTCTACCAATGGGGGGCAGGAGAAGTGGGGAAAAGATGGCTGCGTGAATGGCCGCAATTGCCCAGGGCCGTTGTGGATATCAATCCCCGAAAAATAGGACGTATTATCCATGACGTGCCTGTTATCCCCCCGGAAAATCTGCCCCCGCCTGGCGAAAGCATTATACTTGTCGCTGTAGGTACGCCTGGTGCACGGGATGATATTCGTGCTCGTCTTTATCCTAAAGGGTACCAGGAGCCGGAACATTTTCGTTTTATTGCATGAATTAAAAAATAGCTGTTTTACACATTGCATTTATTTTCGCATCTCGTATATACTTGACAGCGTAGAAAAGTATTTTGCTGTCATAATTTAGGAAAAGTCTTTATGAATGTAACCTGTCCACATTGCAGCGCGCCCCTTAATGTCCCGGATCAATATGCGGGTCAGACTGGGGTGTGTTCCATGTGCAGCGGAAAAATAGATATTCCGGGGACTCCAGTCGCATCTGGGAACGGGTCGGTTAATAAAAATGAGCCAACAGATCCTATGGCACAGTATCAGCGGGGGTGCCACTATTTCAGGGGAGAGGGTGTGCCCAAAGATGCAGAACAGTCTGTTTACTGGTTCCGAAAATCTGCAGAACAAGGTTTTGCATTAGCGCAGAATAAACTTGCTCAACGTTATGCCCGTGGTGAAGGTGTTGCGAAAGATCTTTCAGAAACAGTACGCTGGTTTCGAATGGCAGCGCAGCAGGGATATGTTTCTGCACAGCATGACCTAGGGCTTTGTTACGCCGAAGCTATCGGCACAACCCAAAATCCTGTAGAAGCTGTTAAATGGTATTTGCTGGCAGCAGAGCAGGGACTTCCATCTGCACAGAATAAACTGGGTCAATGTTATGCACGGGGATTTGGAGTTCCGGAAAATCCTATTGAGGCGGTACGCTGGTTTCGGAGAGCAGCGGAGGAGAACTATGCTCTTGCCCAGTATGCTATGGGCTATAGTTGTGATAACGGTTCCGGTGTTATTCAAAATCATGAAGAAGCTGCGAAATGGTACAAGAAGGCGGCGCGACAAGGGGAAGTTACGTCACAATATATGCTGGGGCAGTGCTACTATGGTGGCGTTGGTGTATCTCAGGATATGACGGAAGCAATTCGTTGGTATTGTGCAGCAGGTGAACAGGGGCATTTGGATGCGCAGCTTGCATTGGGGGTATGCTACTTCTCAGGCGAGGGTATTGATCAGGATCAGACGGAAGCAGCAAAATGGTACCGCAAGGCGGCAGAGCAGGGCGATTCTGGCGCCCAATTTATGCTGGGGCTGTGTTGCGCTGCAGGAGCAGGTGTGATACAGGATGCGCAGGAGGCAGTAAACTGGTTTCTCAAAGCTTCTGAAACAGGAAATGCTGACGCACAATATTATCTTGGTAGTTATTATCAACAAGGTATTGGTGTTGCAGAAGATATCAATGTGGCACGAAGTTGGTACCAGAAAGCAGCAGATCAGGGGCATGAAGAGGCGAAAACGGCCTTGGCCGAAATGTAGCGTTATATACGATACAATGAGGGTTGCTGTTGAGCGGGGGGCTCTTTTAGGAATAGAAGTGACGGGGAGGGTAAAATATACCTCCGTGATTTCCTGGGAATTCTTTTAGGGGGGATCCTTTTACCCCTGCGCAAAAAAATGTAGATAATAGGTTGCATATAATCGGAAAGAAGAAACAATGGCTGATAAACATGCCTTTAAAATTATAGTATCTGCTGAGTGTTTGGATATCATGCACCTGGGGGATGAAGTGGAAGCATTGGATGGTCGGAAAGTGGCAGAATTATTATTCCCAATTGGGGATGGTAATATTGCTCCTTTTACCATGGGTTTTAATGGCATACGACAGATTTGCGCCCGAACAACGGTTCCTTGCCATGTGCTTTTGCTGGCACGTCAGCCTGAACGTCATATTGATGCCTGTGCAGCAGCAGGATGTACAACCATGACAATATCCTATGAGGCGGCAACCCATTCCCACAGGATTTTAACTGCTGTTCGGGATGCCGGGATGAAAGCGGGAATAGCAGTCAACCCGGGTACTTCTCTCGTTGAACTTGATTACCTTATTGAAAAAGCCGATCATGTTTGCCTGCTGGGTGTTGAGCCGGGGAGCAGCCTGGGCGAAAAAGCAAACCCGGCAATAGTAGAACGGGTTAAGCTTTTGCTGGAAAATATTCGCTATCGGGAGCTATGGACACAAATAATGATTTATGGTGGGATCGATATGGCAATAGCAGGGCAGGTCCGTGTGGCGGGAGCTTCCAGTATAGGTATTGAACCGCGAATGCTGCTGGAAATGGGTGAGGCGGATAGAGCGGATGCTTTAAAGAAATATATTGCTATGCTGCAGACACAGTAAGAGATATTCTGGATGACTACTACGGAAATAGTTTGTGATAACCGTATGCCGCCGGCAGGATCACGTATTTTGATTGCTATGAGCGGCGGCGTTGATAGTGTGGCAGTTGCTGCATTATTGACCCGTTCGGGCTATGAGTGTATGGGGGCGACACTGCGAATGACACCGGAGCACGAATCAAAGCCGGTCTTTGAACCTTGTTGTGGATTACAGGCGGCTGAGGATGCCCGCCGAAGTTGTGAAATTCTGGGAATTGAACATCGTGCAGTGCGCGTTATTGAAGAGTTTGATACGAATATCATTGCGCCTTTTGCACGGCAGTATGCTGCAGGACGAACCCCGAACCCGTGTATACAATGCAACCGTATTATCAAGTTTGGGCTGCTTTTTCGTTATGCCGCGCAATGGGGATATGACTATGTCGCCATGGGACATTATGCGCGCATGAACGAGAGGGAAGGGCGTATGGCACTGCACCGCAGCTCCTATCGCGACAAGGATCAGACTTACGTTCTTGCACCATTAACACAGGCACAGTTGCGCCGAAGCTGTTTTCCACTCGGGGGTATGACGAAGGACGAAGCACGAACTATTGCGGCAGCGGTAGATCCAGTTGTGGGTGCAAAGGCGGAAAGCCAGGAAATATGCTTTGTGGCAGACCGCAACTATGCAGGCATTGTTGAAGCACGAGAGGGGATAGGAACACCTGGTAATTTTGTGGATATTTCTGGAAAGATTTTGGGGAGACATAAAGGTATCCACCGGTATACCATCGGACAGCGGCGAGGTCTTGGAATTGGTGCTGCAGCACCTTTGTATATCATTCGTATAGAGGCTTCTACGCATACTATTATTGTGGGATCGGATCAATATGCACGTTGTGGTTCTTTTAATACGCGAACCTTGTTTTGGGGGGCATTAGCGCCGCAGCAGAAACCTTTTCAGGCCTTTGTACAACTGCATTATCGACATGCTCCTGTTCCCGCTTCCATTACACCGGCGGTGGGGAGTGCGCATGTGGTTTTGGAAATACCGCAGCGGGCAGTTGCACCGGGGCAGTGGGCAGTGTTTTATGATGCTGCAGGGTATGTGCTGGCGGCTGGAGAGATTCAAGATTTCAGTTCGGAAATTTTATAGCGCTCCAATGTGTTACAATGGAATGGAAGTGTTATGTGTGTTGAGTTTGAAGAATATAAAATGGTAAATCGGGAATCGTGATATGACTGGTGCGAAGACGATTGGATGTATAAATCACCCAAATATAGAGGCCATAGGCAGATGCAGACAATGCAGTAAGCCTGTATGTAGTAATTGTGGGATACGGGGGGCAGGGGGGATATACTGTTCAGATATTTGCCGCGAAAAACATGAGAAATTTATGGATCGCGCAAAAGATATGGATTTGAAAGGCACGTCCAGAAATGGTATCTTTTTTCATATCAGAAAACTGATTGCCAGTCTGATTATGTTGGCAGTAGTTCTTTTTGCATTGGGGTTCACAGCCACAATGGTTTATATACCGGTATTGTCAGAGATTACGTATAAGGCGCGTTTCATTATCTGGAACATAATTAATGGAGACAAATCATGGATCTAAGTGGATTAAAATGGCCGATTATTATTGTGGTAGTTGTAGGAATAGGTTTCCTGGCAACAAGTCCCGGAATCAACTATATGGTAACCAAGTTTACTACCGCAGTACCTGGACAGGACGTAGAGCGGGATAAGATAGACGAGATGGGACTGACACGTGTTGGCGGTTATTTGCTGTATTTATTTAAATACCAAAAGGCGAAGGCAGTGATGCAGATGTCAATTGATCGATACGGTCCGGGGGGTGCCAACTACTGGTACAATAAATATCGTATTGTCAGGTGTCTTGAGAAAATGAAACAGTATGAAGTTGCCCATTCTGTATTGCAGGAACTAGTTACGAACGATGCAAAGCAATATGATAAGCGTGTGCCGAATAATGATAATTTGCGTATGCGCGCATCAAAACTCAAGGCAGTACACGGCTTTTAATGTCTCCTCACTATTCTGAGATTATTGCTGGGCGGTTGCCGGTTCTATCCTGCCTGAAAGCAAAACGGCGTAGACCGGACTGTCTATATGTGTATGGTCGGTCAAAAGAGATTAACGAAATTGTTGCATGTGCGAAAAATGTCACAGTCCAATACACAGATCGTAAACACTTGGATACCTTGTCTTTTGGTGTAAAGAACCAGGGGGTCGTGTTGCGTGCGGCACCGCTTCCTGTCTTTACTGTGGAAGATTGGGTACACCGCCACAAGAATGAAAAGAATCAGGCTCTTGTTGTTTTAGATGGTATTGAAGATCCACAAAATTTCGGAGCGATTGTGCGAAGTGCGGCCGCCTGTGGCGCATCGGGTGTGTTGTTTTCCAAGGATCGTTCCTCCCCCATTACTACTGCCGCGATGAAAGCCGCCGCCGGGGGTATGGAACACGTGGACCTGATCCAGGCGACCAATCTGGTGCGTGCCCTTGCCCATATAAAGGAGCAGGGGTTCTGGATTACCGCTCTTGATGCGGATGCAAAGATGAAACTTTGGGAGGTTGGACTCACTGGACGTGTTGCCCTCATTATTGGAAGTGAGGGTGCAGGTATCAGACGATTAGTTTGTGAACATGCCGATTTCACGGTTTCCATACCGCTTGTGGGTGCCGTTTCCAGCTTGAATGCTTCGGTTAGTGCGGGTATTGTTCTTGCTGAATGGATTCGCCAGACGCGCGGCAGCGAATGGAAGTCGGCTAAACATTTGTGATAACTTCTCGTGCCGTGCTACTATTCTCCGGGGCTGGTACTAACAGCTAACACGGCATCAATATTACTTCGGTGTCAAAGAAAGGAAATCTTCATCCCTATGCCCGCTACGGCTACATTATCACGAAATGCATCTATTGATGAGACACGACGGTTTATGCAGGAACGCCTTAAGGGTATTGTTCCTGAAGTAGAGATTGAAGCAAAAGTTGAATTGGTATATGCCATCAACAAATGCAAGCGCGAAATGAATGCTGTGATTCTTGGACACAACTATATGGAGCCTGCTCTCTACCATAGTGTTCCCGATCACACAGGCGATTCGCTTCAACTATCCTCTATCGCTGCCACAACAGATGCAGACATTATTGTGTTTTGCGGTGTTCTGTTCATGGGGGAAACAGCAAAAATACTTAACCCGATCAAGACCGTTCTGGTTCCTTCCGAACAGGCAGGTTGTTCTTTGGCGGCAGGTATCAGCGCTGAAGATATACGGAACCTGAAAGAACGTTTTCCTGATGCGGTAGTGGTAACCTATGTGAACACCTATGCAGATGCCAAAGGGGAATCGGATTACTGTTGTACCTCTGGTAATGCGGATAAAGTGTTGAACAAACTTATCGAAATGGGACACAAGCGTATTCTTTTTCTGCCCGATGCCTATCTGGCGGCTAACACAGCTGCCCAGATGAAGGTACCTTATTTGGATTCGCAAAGCGGTGATGCCGCTTTTGCTGCAATTTCTGATGATCAACCTTTGGTGATTGGCTGGAATGCCAAGTGCGAAGTTCATGAACTATTTACCACGGAGGATGTGGATAATATTCGCAGACAATATCCGGAGGCAATTATTCTGGCGCATCCGGAGTGCAGCCCGGAAGTGATTGCAAAGGTGGATATATCGGGTAGTACCAAAGCGATGGTGGACTATGTGCGTGATGTGGATGCGCCTCAGTATGCGTTACTGACTGAGTGTGCTATGGGCGATAATCTGGCGGCAGAATTCCCGCATCGCAATATGGTGCGTGCCTGTACCCTGCGGTGTAAGCACATGAACTATATTACCCTTGAAGAGACTTTGGCGGGACTTGAAAAGGTGCAGTATAAAGTGGAGCTTTCGGATGAGCTGATCGAACGTGCCCGCAAACCTATACAGCGAATGATTGAAATTCGCTGATCGGGTGCATACTGACCGGGAAACCAAAATGAGAAAACTATAGTCTCGTACTATAGTTTGTATGGCTGTTGTGCGGAGTATAAAAGCAGGATAGTTTCCGATTAGATATTTAGTATTACTTTCGGACTTTAGTTACCCGTTCATTTTGTTTTAAGAAAGGTAATCGATCATGAATGCTGTTGCTATTTTCTTTCTCTGTCACGCATTTCTTTTTTCTGCACAACCGGAATATATTCCGGCAGACAGCTGGTATATACAGTCCAGTGCAAAGCTGGAACAGGGAGGTGAGCTCCTCTCCATGCCGGATGTAAACCTGGAAGGGTGGTATCCAATCTCTGTTCCCAAAACCGTGTTAGCGGGCTTGGTAGACAACGGAGTTTACGAGGATCCCTATTACGGACTGAACCTGAAAGGTATTCCCGGGTATCAGGAGGGCGCATGGCTGATTCAAAAAGACGACAGCCCTTTTCGTGATCCGTGGTGGTATCGTGTTGAGTTCGATCTGCCTGAGCAACAGGATGCACGAGTTTTCACCTTGCATTTTGAAGGTATAAATTATGAGGCGAATATCTGGCTTAACGGTAAAAAGATAGCGGATCATGAAACGGTAGTCGGTATGTTCCGTCGCTTTGAGTTTCCCGTTACGGACGGATTGGATTACGGCAAAAAAAATGTGTTGGCAGTGGAGATTATTCCTCCGGGACTGTTGCCGGATTTGGAGTATAAAACCAAGCAGGTGGAAGCAACTACTGGGTGGGATGATCACAATCCACAGCCCCCCGATATGAATATGGGGGTGTGGCAGCCTGTATATCTGCATGAACAAGGGGAAATCAGTATTCGCCATCCTTATGTTGAATCAGAACTTACGCTTCCGGGTTTAGAACAAGCGAAACTCACCGTGTCAGCATGGTTACGTAATAACACCCATACCCGGGTGTCAGGGGTATTCTCGGGTGTTATCGAAGACCGGGCTTTTTCACAAGAGATTACATTGGAACCGGACGAAACACGTGAAGTTTTTTTTCATCCCGATGACTTTGAAGGCCTGGTTGTTGATAAGCCGCGCGTCTGGTGGCCGAATCCCGTCGGAACACAGGAAATGTATGCTCTTGAATTAAAGGTTGCTGTGGGCAATGTTCTCTCCGATACGGCCGCGACGGATTTTGGTATACGGGAAATCACCAGCTATATCAATGACGAAGATTGGCGGGGATACCGGGTAAATGGACGCAATATATTGATTCGGGGGGGAGCATGGATGACCATAGACATGCTGCTTAACCTGGATGAGAATCTTTATGACGCATTGGTGCGTCATGCCCGTGAAGCGAATTTAAACATGTTACGTTCCGAGGGATTTTCCATTCGTGAGCTGGCACCCTTTTATAGGCTGTGCGATAAATATGGCATTATGGTTACCCAGCAGATATTTGGACGTAATTTGCCCGATGAACCTTTGGCGATCGCTTGCATTGAGGATATGATGTTACGCATCAGGAATCATCCAAGTCTTGCCCACTTCCTGGGACATGATGAGACTTTTCCAACAGATACCTTAAACGCTGCGTACGAGGGGTTGCTCAAAAAGCACAGAATGAACCGCACCTATCAACCTCATTCAGGCACATTTAATATTGTTACACGGGCAAAAACAGGAGGGACACGTACCGGCACACGGGAATTATGGACCTATGCCGGTCCTACGCACTATTATTTTGTAGAAAAACGAAAATATGATAGTGCCTGGGGATTTGCGCAGTCAGGGGGGATCGGGGGCATTCTCGCTGCACGCGACAGTTTGCGCCAGATGATGCCGGAAGATAAACTTTGGCCAATAACCGATAATGAAACCTGGTCCTTTCATACCGTAATGCAGGGTACCGATTATTTTGACGCAATATTTAATATGATGGAACGTAAATACGGCGTACCGGAAAATTTTGATGACTTTTGTGATAAGTTATATGCCATGAACTACAACAGTGCACGGGGTATGTACGAGGCCTATGCCCGCCATAAATACAAAGCTCTGGGAATTACCACGTGGAAATATAATGTTGCATGGCCGGCGGCACTCACCTGGCAGTATGTGGACTGGTACAAACGGGCAACGGCCGCGTATTATGGTGCCAAGAAGGCCTGTACGCCCTTACATGCCCTTTATGCCCATGATGACCAGGGACTATATGTGACGAACAGTTACTACCATTCCTGTGATGATTTGGAATTGCTGTATGCCCTTTATGATTTGGACGGTTCCAAAGTTTTGGAGGAACGGGTTCCTGTTGATGTCGAACAAGACGGAGTTCTTCGTGTCGCTTCGGTGGAAGCCCCTGAAGGTATCAGTGATCCCTGGTTTTTGAAACTCGAACTGCGCGACAAAGCGGGAACCCTATGTTCGGAAAATACTTATTGGTTGTCCCATACTCCGGATATACCGGGGCGTTCCGGGAGTAGAGATGGTATTTTTAAGATTGCTCCCAAGTCTGTTTCCAATTTCACAGCACTTGCTTCCTTGCCGGTAGTAACGTTGGAAGTTGAAATGAAGGAAGTGGCGGGGCAGGAAGAGAAAACCTACACTGTTCTTATTTCCAATCCAGGAACGCATATTGCCTTTATGGTTGAAGCGACTCTTGTGGATAGCAAAACCCATGAGGCCGTTGCCCCTACCTATTGGAG
>JAGLCZ010000600.1 GCA_023145975.1 Candidatus Hydrogenedentota bacterium
AAGTACGCCTTTTGCGGATGAACCTGATTTTATATAATATTTTCTTTTCTGCGTTAACCCCCCCCTTTTTCTTCTACTTCCCTCTTTGCTTGCGTTCTCTATGTTCTTTCTGGTTAAACACTCAAAAGAATACGCAAGATAGCTACCGCATCCCTGCCGCGTTATCCTCTAAATCCAAATATTGCATCTCCACTAAAGATATGCTATCCTGACACACGGAATACAGACACGCTGAGTTTTCTCCTGTTTCTCAGGCTTGCCCATACCATAGTGTTTCTGCCGCGTTATAAGATAAAGAGCCAGGATGGCTCTTCTACATTTTCTTTAATACAAGCCTGCTCGAAGGCATGGACAACAATATTAGGTTATAAAGCGAATGGTTTATGGATTAAGTCTCTCTAATATTTCTTTTTGAGAATTGGACAGGATTTTTCCGGTAAATGACGAAGAAGCAATAAAATTTATTTCCAACGATGGTACAGATAGTATTACTGAACACAGAAGATATAAGGAATAATATATTGAAAGCAGCAATGATTGCACAAAAATTTGATGTGGCAGGCAGGGTAGTTACTGTTCAGCATACCGGGGAAGGAAATGTGAATGAGACTTATCTGGCCATATTTCGAACAACGTTTTCAGAAGAGCGAATCATCCTTCAATGTATTAATAAGCGGGTATTTGCGCGTCCTGAATACATCATGGAAAATATGCGTCTTCTTACCGAGCATGTTCACCGACGCATTGAGGAAGAGATGCATACCTCTGATCGTATTTGGCAGCTTCCACGAGTAATTCCTGCCAAGGATGGGAAGGATTATGTTATAGATGCTGATGGTGATTTCTGGCGTGCTATAACTTTGATTGCGTCTGCTCATTCCTACGGACAGGTACAAAGTGTAGAACATGCCTACGAAGCAGGATTTGTGCTGGGGCATTTCCAGCGAATGATAAGTGATATGGATGTCAGTTTGCTCCATGATACTCTCGAGGGTTTCCATATAACGCCACAGTATCTAAAAAAACTTGATGCAGCACTGGAAACCTCTGAAGGACAAGCTAGACTGCATGCTTCCAGTGAAGCAGAACGATGCAAACGCTTTATTGACATGCGCAGGGAATGGTGTTCTGTATTGGAAGATGCTAAAAAACAAGGACTACTCAAACTACGCCCCATTCATGGAGATCCAAAAATATCAAATATTATGATAGATGATGCTACGGGTAAAGGAACTTGTATTATCGATTTGGATACAGTAAAACCGGGGTTAATCCACTATGATTTTGGGGATTGTCTTCGTTCCTGTTGTAATCCTGCCGGCGAGGAAACCCTTGATTTAAAGCAGGTGATTTTTGATACAGACCTATGTGAGGCAATCGTTAAAGGCTACATGGTCCATGGTCGTTCTTTTCTTACAGAAGCAGACCGTAATTACCTCTACGACGGCATACGCATTATTTCATTTGAATTGGGACTGCGCTTTTTTGCGGACTATATTGCGGGGAATGTCTACTTCAATACCCGTTACGATGAACAGAATCTGAACAGGGCACGCGTGCAGTTTAAACTTACAGAAAGTATTGAAGCACGCGAAAAACAGATACGTTCTATCCTGGAAAATCTTGGATGAGATTTTAGAAAATTAGTGGGATGAGGTAAAAATGGTCGGGGCGGAGAGATTCGAACTCTCGACCTCCTGCTCCCAAAGCAGGCACGCTAACCGGGCTGCGCTACGCCCCGAAGTAAGAAGGCAGTATTCTACCATTATTCCAGTATTGTCAGCAAGAAATAATTGATATAAAAAACAGATCGAAGAAATAATAGCTTTTTAAATATTTAAAGTGTAAGTGTGACAAAGGTAATGTCACAGTCCATTCCCTGATCATTTGCTGCAGCTCGCAAGTAATCCAGTTTGTAAACTGCGATCAGGTTGTTGTCCCCATAGATTTTATGAAGGAAATCAACCAGTTCCTGACTGGAAATTCCCTGAAGATGTAACTGCACCATAGGCTGTTTGGGAGAAACGTTTCTGGGGCGATATTGCTCTAGTTGTGCTCTAGCACGTAAATTAGTACTGGTGAGTATTGTATCTACATAGGTAAACAGGGAAAAATCAGGACTGCGCTTTCCCAATACTTCCATAAGTGCTTTTTGCTGCTGAAGCCGATCGCCCTCATCCATTTTGTACATTATTTGGAGTTCATAGTCTTGCTTGAGAGCGGATAGATTACCCTGGGATTTAATGTATCCTTTTCGCGGTACTAACGGTACATAAATGGCTAATACCAGTGCCAGTACTGTGGCAAGCAGTCCAAGTGCAAGTGCCATCTTCTCACGTATATCTAGATTATAGGGCATCTTTTTCCTCCTGACTTCTGTAGGCGCGAATTCGGAAAGTGGTGCGCTCACCTTGCAGTCGCGGGTCTGCATTTTCGTCAAGGATGAATGTATCCGATGCTTTAAGTGCATCAAAAGCATCTTCGAATTCTGCAGCACTTCCTGTCGAACCAGAAATATCCAGCCACGGAGTACGTGCTCCAGGCGGTGATACACGAATATTTGTAAGAACTACGTTTCCTTCCGGGATACGCTCTGTGATTTCTTTTAGTATGTCAAGTATAGAGGGATCCGCAAATACGGCATATCCAATATCTTCTCCCAGTCCTTCTGCCGCCATGGCTTCAATTTCCTGTTCCAAATTGGCAATATCACTCTGTGCTTTCTCAATGACAGCCTCATTGCGTAAGCGCCCTTCATGGTAGTACCAGGCACCTCCAAGCAGGAAAAGTAATGCAAGACAGGCAGAAAACATAAGGTGAGCCACTACACTTCGTACAGCACCATGCATTTGCTGATTATCTTTCATCAGATTGAAAGTGATCCCGCCACCGGCAGCACTGTATCCAGCGCCTATAGCTGCTTCCCAGCGATTATACTTTCCTTCTTCAGAATTGTTTTCTAATGCTTCCATTCCACCCTTTAATTGTTCCACAATAGATATTGTAGTAATAGAACAACCAAGGATATCTTCAAATACCTGTATTTCATCACTACGCATATCTATTCCTGTAATAGATAACACAGCAATGTCTCCCCCACCCTGCCATTTAGCAAGGAAGGATCGCAGTGTGTTTTGTACTTCCTGTGCTGCACGCGCAGGATTTTCAATGAGTTGATTTACGTCGATATGAAGATTACGAAAATAAGCCAGAGTATTATTAAACATGACTGCTAAAACAGCATTGCCGTTACGCACATGCAGGACGGCACGTAATCCTTTTCCTTTTTTCTGTGTTGCCTGCCACAATGCTGTTAGTCCGGCGGCATCTACTGCTGCCATTTCTGCCTCAACCCCTGCTTCTTCCAAAATCCCTAACAGCTCTTTTAAGTGGTGGCGCCGTACGCCAACGGCCAGTACTTCCGTGCTTCCCTCGATTTCTGCGATAATGCTATGATCCAGCAGTAACTCTTCAAGGGGAAATGCCAAATGCGTTTCTATTTCGAAGGGAACGGCTTTTGCAATACGGGTCTGACCTTTGAATGGGATTGTCAAGGAGCGCACAATGGTGAATGCACTTGGAATACAAAGGACATAGGTTGTAGGATGGGTTTGAAGTGCATCCAATGCTTTATCCAACGCCTGTACCAAAGCTGCGATACGGTTTTCAGGTGTTTCGTAAACCGCAGTACATGCTTGTACTTCCAATACTCGTGGTAATTTTCCACCTGTTTTTATTACGGCTATACGAATTTCATCACCTGAAAATTCAATGGCACCAATTTTTGCTGTTACAATCATTCTTTTTCCCGAATAATACTCTTTGTTACCAGTTCTTTTGACTGCCCCAAGAGCACAAAGTATAGCAAGACCTATATTGCATCACCAACAAAGCAATAGTAAGTATCGCATAAGTTCCATATAATATAATGAATTACCTATTGAAACGAATTTTAGAACATGACGTTGACATATTCATTGCATAATTTTCCAGTCCAGTATCCGAAACATTTGCCGTGAAATATCGTAAAAATCCTGTTCCGCACTTGTTCCCAGTCTGGACATTTCTTCTTCGACTTCTCTTTCATCATAGGGATGACGGAAAACATAGACTTCACAGCGTACAAGCACTTCGTCCATCATTCCATCTCCGTATATGCGAAAAGCATTGCTGTTAACACGAAACATACTTGACATAGCTTCCCCACGCTGTCTTCGCCGTCGGGCCTGGGGGTTTTGCTGTTCTTCTTCCATAGGGTTACGGTTGCGACGGTTTCTACGGGAAGGCATGGCCTCGGGAGGAAGCTGAACATACTGACTTAATCGGCTAACATCTTCAAAGGGTGCCATACGAGCTTCATCATATATTTGTTGTGCTACAGTTATATCCGTGTTACCTGTTTTTCCACCGATAACTGCAGCGATTACCTCTTCCCGGGCGGTATTAACATTAACACGTCCTGCCCAATCACCGTGCACGGTCATATATTCGGATAAAGGTTTTTGTTCCTCTTCCGCATTACCAAAATACAGTTCCGATGTTAATCCTTTTATAAGTAATAATTCTTCAATGGAATCCATTGGACCATTTTTACAGGGGTAAGGATTTTCTAAACTTGTATAGTAATCGTTTTCTGCACCGTCAGGTTCTTGTGCGTCCATATCATCATAATCGAGCCAATCGATAATGGCATCTACGGGGTCATAGGAATCCGTACTTCGCAATGCAAAGAACTGGCGCAGCGCATCAATTAATGCATCGTTCCGTTCTTGTGAACCGTTGTTATACTTCAATATTGCATTCAGATTTAATTTTCCATATTCATCTACAATAGACGTTCTCATAGTAGCTTCATTTAAAGTCTGGAAGGATGCACCCATTGCCCACTGTGAACCGTCAAGTTCGCTGTCTATGGGCGGCATTCCGGATTCAAGCATATCGGCATATTGTTCTGCCAAAATCATCATACCATCTACAGCCGCAGAACGTGCTGCCAGTTGTGCCTGAAAATCAGCTCCCTGATTTTGTGCAAAAGAAGCGTCAACCTCCATTTCATACATAAAGGCAAAAACAATTGCAGAAAGCAGCGCAACAAATATCAATGCCAGTATAAGGGCAACACCAGCATCTTTGCGTTTTATCTTTATATCTGTTTTGTATCTGCTCATCTTTAAAGTTCTTCAGTTTCTATAACGCGCAGGTGGTTAAAATCAGGAAAGGGAAATTCTACATTTCGTCCTAATGGAAATGACATCATCAGTTCCAAATCAGGATGTTCTTCCGGTGTAATACCATTTCTGTAATCCTCGTTACGTTCCTCCTCGCTTCGCGGAAAGTTTATCCGAATCCAAACTCCCCCCGGAAGCCGTCTTTCCTCCAATGAATCCCACGATTCCATCCATTCTTTTGCAATACCGTCATAATACTGAATATCCATGGACGCCACTGGAATAGCCCTTTCAAAGATATCCCATTGCCCGTCACTTGTACTGGCAACGAAATCCTGTGATTCCAGTTGCAATGGTTCTTCCCGAATAACCAATACGCTTCCGGGTCTATCCTCATCATAGGGCAAAGCAGCGGCTATAGTTTCGCTTACCTCCTCCTGTCCCACGACCTCATAGGTTACCCACTTTGCAATTCCAGGCAGGGACTGGGGCCCCGGAATGGGAAGCGAGGTTGCAAAGCGTAGCGTATCCGCCGAACCATAGGCACCATCATTTGTTTCTCCCAAAAATTGATACTCGGGCTGCGTTGCCCCTGCATCCGTATATACCCCTTGCAGATTAGCCGAGAAATTTCGCCATACAATTTGTTTGAAACGGAGGCGATCGGCACAGTCCCGTGCCAAACCTATGGTATTAGTTACTGAGGTAAATGTTCCATAGATCATTCCAACCAGTATTGCAAGGACAGATACAGAGATCAATAATTCCAATAAGGTAAATCCCTGTGTGTGCCGTTTGGTAAATCTTATGTCGATATTTAACATATTATTGCTGTGTTTGGACGGTTGTGGACATTTCAGGATTCAAAAATGTATGAAATTCTAAGCTTGTGGTTTCACCATCCGGCGTTGTTAAGGTTGCCGTTGCCGTGTAGAATTCGATATCCATCATATAGGGGTTTTCTGTATCGCCCATAGGTTGTGCATCATAAGAATAACTATATCCGGGGTATCGCGGTCCAAAATCACTTCCGCCGGATAATTCTTCGGTGGCAATTCCCATTTCTGCATGTGCTACTGCCATCTCCAGCAGCATGCGTGTATCTACCTCTTCCTGTGTGTATAAATGAAGGGACAATGCCGAGAAGTGTGCATTTACAAGAACGAACATACCGCCGCCAAGAATTACCAGCGCCACCAATACTTCCGCCAATGTAAACCCGTCTTTATGTTTGTGACTATAGTTCATGATTTTAACTCAACCGTCCTTCCTGGCTAATCCCCCGCCCTGTCAGCGGATTCCAAAGTACGGTAAAGTATTCTCCATCCTCATTACGCAGATACATCACTATTTGATCGCTAAGCCCCAGGGGAGAAACTTGTATTTCTGCAATACCACTGGATGACATTCCGCCCTCTCCAGTAACCCCTTCGAGCCAGATTCCCTCAGGTAATTTATGGCGTTGTAATATGGGATCGTCCAGTTCCTCTTCATAGGGCTCCTCCCAGGATAATGAAAATTCCTGATCAAAAAGCGGTCCAATTTCACTAAGAAAACCGGCATCATGCTTTACATTTTTGGCTCGCATAAACAATAGCTGTCTGTGTCTCGCATTAAACCGATCATACATTTGCGTATCAGCCTCTGTAGGATCAAAGCCTTCGGGTAATTTACTGGATAAACGCTGGTCTCCTTGAGGATTTGCTGTGAGCATTTCCGAGATATCCGCAGAGGAGTATTGATCTGAAGAACGAAATTCAGAAAATATACCCAGTTGATCTGTGGACTCTTCAAGTCCTTCGGATGGATCAGGATATACCATACGCACTGCATAGTATTCCTGCTTATCCATATCAATATACACGGTTACTTCTGTTCCAAACATAGATGCTTCGGCAATAGCACCGGAACCATAATGTGCCAGTCTACGTGCCTCTGCATCCAATTCTGAAAAAATGAGGAGGGGCGCAAATTGCGGAAAGGCTACTGCAGCAATCAGTCCCATAATCAGGATAACAACGCACAGTTCAATCAATGTGAAACCAGCCCTGTCAAAGCCCATTTTTTTTTTGCACGTTTCCGTAATTCGAGACTCCTTGCTAAAAGTCATCGCTTGAAATATCTGCATTAATTTCATCGCCGCCCGGTGTGCCATCTGCCCCATAGGAAATAATGGTATATCGTCGTGAATCATGTTTATTATATATATAGGTGCTTCCCCACGGGTCTTGCGGAACCTTAGGCGGATCCATAAAAGGTGCTACCTGATCTATGGAATCAGGAAGACGACGATTATTTCTGAGCATATATGCCATTACTGCAGACTTGAGAGCTTTTATTTCTGTTTGTGCTTTTGCGTGATCCGCATCATCTAAAGCTCCAAACAGATAAATACCTGCAGTAGTAGCCAGCAATGCAATTATTGCAACCACCACCATTAGTTCGACGAGTGTAAATCCCGCCTCTCCCCCGCGTTGTGTACGCTGTTTTCTGTTATCAGAATTATGCATTGTCAACCTCCTATATTTGTACTTAGTTGGAAAATTGGAAGCAGAATAGCAAGTACCAGCAATCCTACAAAAAGTCCCATAACAATAATAATTATTGGTTCAATAAGAGCCACCATCGCATCAATTGTCAAGCGTACATCTTCATCAAAGGTCTCGGCAATCTGCAAGAGCATGTCCTCTATCTCTCCACTACGCTGCCCCAGTTCAATCATATGTATCATCATAGGCGGAAACAACCCTGTTTCTTTCAGGGGTTGTGCCAAGTCGCGACCACGCCTGACACCTACCTTAACGTCATCCATACAAGTTTGGATATAGGCATTTCCTAAAATGGCATTTACTACTTCCAATGCAGGGAGCATTGTCAGTCCACTTTGAAGCATAGTTCCCATTGTACGCGTAAAACGAGCACATACCAATTTAAGATGTAATTGTCCATAAAGCGGAAATGACAGTTTCATACGATCCCATTTTTTACGTCCTTCTTCCCGGGAGCTCCATGTATGCCATAATATGTAAAAGAAAGCCATAAAAATTAGAATCAGCCACCAGTAGGTTCCCATAAAATCACTTATTGATATAAGCGCACGCGTCAACCCCGGCAATTCCGTTCCCTGCCGTTCAAACATACGTGTAATACGCGGTACAATCACCATTACTAAAAACACAATGATCGCTATAGCAAAAAATCCCATAAATACAGGATAGGCAATCGTACTTAACAATTGGGACCGTAGTTTTGACTGTCTTTCCAGAATATCGGCCAAACGCACCAATACTTGTTCAAGTGTTCCGCTCACTTCTCCTGCGCGTACCAAATTGACATAAAGATCAGAAAATACTTTTGGGTGTTCTGCAAGCGAATCACCGAGACTTTTTCCGCTGTTTACCTTATCCCGTACTTCATAAATAGTGGTGCGTAATTTTGGACGACTGGTCTGGTCTATAAGTGCATTCAGGGATTCCAGCACAGGCATACCGCACCGAAGCAACACCGCCATTTGCCGTGTCATCAATGATATATCGCGTAAAGAAACCCGGCCTTGGTGCGCTAGTAGCCGCTTTCTTACACTGCTCTGAGTCAGTGTACCAGCACTGGAAGTATCTTCTCTTATTTCGGTGGGATATAAATCTTGTTCCCGAAGTTTTTGCCGTGCTTGAGCGGCACTTTCCGCATCAACGACACCCCGCGTGTTTTTTCCTGTACTTTTGATTATTGCTTTGTATTCGTATACGGCCATTGAATTGCTTTATGTGTTATGCGATCACTTCGTCACGGGTAACGCGTAAAATTTCTTCTATTGTCGTTTCTCCCCGCAATAATTTTTCAGCACCATCCTCGCGGAGGGTACGCATCCCTTCTTCTCGTGCTACGCGTTTGACAACATTAGAGTCCGATCCCTGCAACACCAATTCCTGGATGCGCGGTGACATCACCAACAGTTCAAAAATCCCACTACGACCGTGGTAGCCCCGTTGAGTGCATTTTTCACAGCCTGTCCCACGAGAAACTGTAATGACTTTAGAATCATCTTCTAAGATGCCTACTTCCTTTAGGCTTTCAGGATCAGGAATGTAGCTTTCTTTGCAGGAAGGACATATTTGACGTACCAACCGTTGCGCTTGTATGGCGATGGTAGAAGACGTTACCAGGAAGGGTTCAATCCCCATGTTAATAAGACGTGTAATTGCGCCAGCGCTGTCGTTAGTGTGCAATGTTGCAAAAACTAAATGACCCGTCAATGATGCTTGCACGGCCATCTCAGCAGTTTCCATATCGCGAATTTCGCCTACCAGAATCACATCCGGATCCTGACGTAATATGCTGCGTAACCCAGCAGCGAACGTAAGACCAATTTTAGGTCGCACCTGAATCTGTCCAATACCCGGGATGAGGTATTCGATAGGATCTTCAACAGTTATAATATTCTTATCGGGAGAATTAACTCCTTGTAACGCTGCATACAGGGTCGTAGACTTACCGGATCCTGTGGGTCCTGTGACCAAAATAATGCCATGGGAACTGGTGATCAGTTTATCCATCATCTTGTGGGCATGCGAGTCCATTCCCAACTCTTTCAAGCTGAATAGAAAATTTCCTTTTTCCAAAATACGCATTACGACACGTTCACCATGAGCAATTGGAATAATGGAAACACGAATATCTATTTCTTTACCGCTGAGACGAATTTTTATGCGCCCATCTTGTGGTAATCTATGTTCAGCTATATTCAGGTTAGCCATAATTTTAACACGGGAGACCAACGCTGCCTGTTGTGCTTTGGGAACGGTAAATTTTTCATAAAGGACGCCATCAATACGATAACGTGCACGCACAGAATGTTCGAACGGCTCAAGATGTATGTCGGATGCACGTTCTTTAACTGCACCTGAAATTAACAAATTGATTAACTTAATAATAGGTGCTTCATTCGCAAGATCAAGAAGATCACGTTCTGAGTCGCTATGATCCAGCGTGTGCACTTTTCCTTCATCTTCATCGCTGAGTACAATATTATCAATCAATTCCCCGGCATTTTCGCTTTGCTGCTCAAAATAGGTATCAATTATGAATTGTATATCTGATTTTCGACAGAGCATCGGGATAATATGACCATCAAGAAGCAATTGTAAATCATCTAAAGGCAAAAGGTTGATTGGGTCATTGATGGCAACCAGATAGGATTCCCCATTTCTATTGTAGGGAACCATGTGATATTCACGAATAAAACTGATAGGTACCTTGGTTGTTAAGGTAGAATCCACCTGGTCACGCACATTAGGTTCGTAATCAATTCCGAATTGCATGCCGAGTGCTCGCAGAACGTCCTCTTCTTCAATATACCCTAAATCAAGTAATAGATCACCAAGTCGCTTGGGGCGCAACTTCTGCAGTTCCAGTGCTTCTGTAACCTGATCTAAATCTACACATCCCTCTTGAATGAGTATTTCCGCAAATTTAAGTCCCTGAACAGTCTTCATGGCTATCTCTTAATATCACTGCGACCGAAGTTACGAGACGAACGTCGTCCACTGTAAACTTCTGAACGATTAAGTGTGGGGCGGTAATTCTTGCGCAGATCGTGTTTGCGAAATACTTTATCAAAGAATCCCGAATCGAAAATTTCCTGTACATTGGTATTGTAATATTGGTCTATACGCTGTTGGGTTAATCGATCAGTATCTATATCGCCCTTTATGATATGTGGAGTTATAAGCACCACCATATTTCTTTTTTCCATTCGTACAGCGCGGGACTGGAACAGCCATCCAATTAAAGGTATATCCCCTAAGATAGGAGATTGATTTTTATCGCGTATAGAATTATCACGGATTAGCCCTGCTATTACTGCTGTAGAACCATCGTGTACCAACGTTTTATTAACGATCAGTGATTTATTGGTCGTGGGACCAACGATGTCTACTGTTCCTACTTGAGTGGCATCTGTATCTGAAATTTCCAACTCCATAATCATCATTACATTATCGCCTTCAGAAATTTGCGGCGTTACTTTCAATTTAACGCCCACTTCCTGGCGTTCTACACGGGTATAACCGCCATAATATCCGGCTCCCGCCGAGGTTCCATCGTTTTGTCGTGACGAACTGGTGCTGGTAATAAACGGGACTTCCTGACCGACAACAATACTGGCCTCTTCATTGTCCATTGTTACAAGGCTGGGTTGCGAAAGTACCTCAATATCCGATATTTTCTCCATTGCCTGAAAAAGTACCGGCACAAAAGGTACCTTTATTTTTCGCCCCTGCCAGGTAAAGTTCATGGCATCATATACACCCATGGTCATTCCGCCCTCATCCCCAAGCCCTAGAACAGCATTGGCAAGAGCGGCACGTGGTCCCCCTACAATTTCACCGGCAGTTTGAGCCGTTTGTACAAGCCCGCTTATTGTAGCGGTATTAGTCATGCCAAACCCATCGTATCCTGTGATGGAAGCTGCATCGACAGTAAGTCCATAATCATTACTCATGGTAACATCCATAACTACCGCATCGACACACACCTGACGCTGGGGAACATCCAACCGGGCAATAAATGCCTCGAGAAGTTTATAATCCTGAGGAGAAGCAACAATGAGTAATGAATTGGTTCTATCATAGCGGGTAATTTGAACTTTTTGCTCAAAAGGCTGCACTTCCGTTGTTGCGCCTCCCCCAGATATCGCTGCACCTCCACCGCCTCCTTTTCCTCCTGTTGCCTGGCTACGCGGTGCCGTACCCACAAGAGGCTGTATCGCCTGTTCTATTGCCTCAGCTTCCGCATTCAGTAACTGATAAATATGCATGTTATTAGATTCGTAGGGTGTTGGCGTATCAAGGCGTTTTACCAAATCACGTACCTGAACCATCATACTTTCCGTAGCAACAACAATCAAGGAATTCAGTCGCTCGTCAGGTACCATACGCAGTACTTCTTCACGTGAACCAATAACTTCAGAACCCTGGCGCTGCTTCGGCATGGGGCGCGTTGCTCTTACCGGACGCACAGGCGTAGGGGGACGGCGCCGTTGGGAGGAATTGGGAGAGGGCATTCCTCCACCACTTGCAGTATCTACCATCAATACTTGACCGATTTGGTTGCTTAATACCTCTGCCCGCGTATACTCCAAGGTGAAAATTTCCATTGTCGTATCAAAGCCGGGGACATCCGCTTGCTCCAAAAACGCAAACATACGTCTTAACCCATCGGCGCTATCAGTAATAATGAGGGTATTGGTGGGTGCATACACATCAATCTGCCCATTTTTGGAACCCAATATTTGAAGTGCTTGTTGAATTTCTGTAACATCACCATGTTCAACGGTAAGGATATGCGTTGAAAAACCATCGTAACCAGAAATAATATGTTCTTTATCCATAACTAACGGAACTTTTTCCGATGTAGTTACCTCCTGAATAGGCACAATTTTAATTAAATGCCCATCAAGACTTTCCACCATTGCATAGTCTCTGGAATTAAGAATAGACTCCAGAACTTCATACGCCATTTCCGGTGGGATTTTATCATGGGTAATAATAGTAACCGTTGTTCCCGATATATTGGGATCAAGATCAAAATTACGACCAGTCAAACGACTGATGGATTCGACAACGTCGTATAGAGGGGCATCCTGAAAATCAAAGCTGATGGGATCTGTTGGTGTAGCTCCCGTCTTATCCTCAGATGCCATGGGATGTCCCCCCACATCTGCTGATTCAGTTGTTTGCCGGGGTAATTCTCTGGCGGGCGGCGGAACGGCTCTAACGGGTCGTCGTATAGGCCGTGCTGATGGTACAGGAGGACGTGTTGGTCTGCTTCCCGGGGTAATGGGACGGGATGATCGTGGGGTAAGAATAGGAGACGGGGGTTCCTGATAGTATTCCTCTGCTGTGGTATCTTCATCAGCAGAATATTCAGGATTTTCTTCGTAGTCCTGTTGGAGGGGCTGCACAGCGTCGGGTGCAGCGTATTGATCATCCGGATACTGCTGTGAGTTTTCAAATTCATCTGCCTGCTGTGCCTGTGCCGGGAAAAAGCAGGTCAAACTTATAAAAAAAACAAGCATGACAACTAAAGTACGTACTGTAGTATTCAGCACAGATTTTCCTTCCGAGTAAATCGTTGCTATAGATGTAAAATTCCTGCCAAAACTTTATTACTTTTCAATTATCTATTAACTTCCCTACAGGAAGTATAATATAACAATAGGAACCTCAGTGGGACATTTAATTCAGTCTGTAATTAAGAACACGCGGCTTTCCATTTCGGATAATACCGACGCGAAAAGAATTAGCATTTTGGTATTTCTGAATAATTTCCATGATTTTTTCTTCGCTATCAATCCGTTCGTTATTTACAGTCTGTAACACATCCTTATCTTTAAAACCCAATTTCTGAGCTAAGGGTTGCTTGGCAATATCAGGAGCCGTTATTCCCAGGACATTACCTGCATCATCGCGATAAAGCTCTGGACGCAATGCGCTCAGCGAAGAATAGTTTTCAAATACTTCCTGTACCAATTCTTCACGATTAAC
>JAGLCZ010000601.1 GCA_023145975.1 Candidatus Hydrogenedentota bacterium
AATATTTATCTGCCGAATCTATAGTACATCAAAGGCGGGAGACATTCTAAATAGACTGGATGTGTAATCACGGGTAACAGGCACCCTTTTCTTTTAATGCCATAAAAGATTGCATTTCAATGGTAAAGAAACTTATCCTACACAGGTTATCGATTGAAAAGAGTCACGGAATACTGTGTTTTTAAAGGAGGACGGAATTGTGTCTTTAACTATTGTTGATTATATTAGTATCGCTGTGTTTGTTTCGGTGGTTCTTGGTGTGAGCATGTACAAGAGTCGTCAAAAGCAGGATAGTGCAGGTTATTTTTTGGCGGGACGCGGGGCAACATGGTGGCTTATCGGTTTTTCCTTGATTGCTGCCAATATTTCTACGGAACAGTTTGTGGGTATGAGTGGCGCAGGTGCGGGAAATGCAGGACTTGCCATTGCAAGTTACGAATGGATTGCGGCGATTACGTTGGTATTTGTTGCCATTTTCTTTCTTCCTCGTTTTCTTCGAGCAGGTATTTTTACCATTCCCGAATATCTTGAATACCGATATAATGCTGTAGCCCGTACTGTTATGTCCCTTTTCCTGATGGTAGTTTATGTTTGTGTTACCATTGTTGCTGTTGTGTATTCAGGTGGTCTCACTATTCATGCGATTTTTGGATGGCCTCTCATTCCCAGTATATGGGTTATTGGTGTACTTGCAGCGGCTTATACTACTTTCGGGGGATTGAAAGCCGTGATCTGGGCGGATCTTATTCAGGGGTCTGCCCTCATATTGGGAGGGGCTATAGTACTGTTCTTTGGGTTGCAGGCCATGACTCCCGATGGAGGTCTGGTTGCGGGCTGGAACTCTTTTATGGGGCAGGCAGGCGATAAAATGCATATGAGTTTACCCAATAATCATCCTGAGTTACCGCTTACCGCTTTGTTTTTTGGTATATGGATTCCTAATTTCTACTATTGGGGTTTGAATCAATATATTACGCAGCGTACTTTGGCTGCGAAAAGTTTGAGTGAAGGTCAGAAAGGAATTCTTTTTGCTGCTTTTTTGAAACTTCTCATTCCTTTTGTAATTGTAATTCCCGGTATTATGGCATGGATTCTTTTTCCTGGCGATTTGGGTGCAGCCTCAGAAACTGCGAAGGATGCTGCTTATCCGGTATTGGTTCGTAACTTGGTTCCCCAGGGGTTACGTGGTTTTATGCTTGCAGCATTGGCAGGTGCCGTGATGAGTTCCCTTGCTTCAATGCTTAATTCCGCTTCAACTATTTTTACAATAGACCTGTTTAAACGTTATCTTAATCGTGGTGCAAGCGAAAAGCAGATGGTGTTTGTTGGACGGATATCGACGGTTATTTTTGTAGTTATTGGTTGTCTTATTGCGCCAATATTAGCGAATCCGGACTTTGGCGGGGTATTTAAGTATATTCAGGATTTCCAGGGTTTCATTTCACCTGGTATTCTCACTGCCTTTGTCTTTGGGCTTATTATCAAACGTACACCAGCAGCAGCGGCCATTGCTGCCATGATTGCCAATGTGCCCATATATGGTATTCTTCATCTTGATTCTGTAAAGACGGCTATTGTAAAAGCTTTTCCTTTTATGGGTTCTATGAGCGAAGAAGGGGTTGGGGCAATTGCTTTCCTGAATTTGATGGCTATCACCGCAGCCTGCCTGATTATTATCATGGCAATTGTAACGGCTGTCAAACCGCTTAAAGAACCGGTGGTCATGCCCGTGAATAAAGATTTTGATATGGAGAGTTCTAAAATTGTTCCTGTGGCTGGAACAATGATTATTGCAATGACCCTTGTTCTTTATTACGTATTCTGGTAAGTAGGATTCGTATATAGACGGCAGTATGCGCTATTCTCGATGACCCGGGAATGACGGGATGGAAGCGGTTTACAGTAAGTCCTTGTTTTTATATCCCGCATATCCGGAACGTAGTGATACAGGACTACTGAGACCAATAAGCCTGTTGTCTTACTGTAATTCTGAGATGTAATACAAAATCTTGTTCAGCTTTTCAATATATAAAATATGACTATTCTATACTGAAGACTGCGCTACTGTTTTGCAGAAACTTTTACAGCGTCTCAATAGTGATATGTGTATTAGTGTAGACACATATATCAGCAGCAATACGCAGGGATTTGTCAACGATTTCCGGGGCAGCCAGTTCCGTATGAGCAGACAGAGCGCGTGCGGCGGCGAGAG
The DNA here is from genome assembly GCA_023145975.1 of Candidatus Hydrogenedentota bacterium. Classification (GTDB taxonomy): domain Bacteria; phylum Hydrogenedentota; class Hydrogenedentia; order Hydrogenedentales; family CAITNO01; genus SLFT01. The sequence continues at coordinate 2,213 of JAGLCZ010000601.1, forward strand.
CGTATGTACCTCCGCTGCCGATGGCGAGAATGCCGTCTTCCGGTTCAATGATTTCACCCCCGCCGGAAATGAGAAGGGATACATTTTGATCGCTGACAGCAAGTAACGCATTTAATTGGCGTAGGTATTTATCGGTGCGCCAGTCTTTGCCGAGTTCCACAGCGGCTCGAAGTAAATTCTTATTGAATTCTTTTAACTTACCCTCGAATCGTTCGAAGAGGGTAAATGCGTCGGCAACTGCGCCTGCGAATCCGGCTAGTACTTCCCCATCGGCGAGGCGTCGAATTTTAGTGGCATTTCCTTTCATGATTGTATCGCCAATGGTAACTTGACCATCGCCGCCCATGGTGACCACGCCGTTTTTTCGCACAGCCAACACAGTTGTTCCGTAGAAAGTAGATGTCATTTTTATTTCTCCAGTTGCCAAATGTTTTCAATAGCGTATTTATTACGTGGGAATATAGTATTAGAAATTCTACGTCTTCTATTATACCAGCCGGAAAAGGTATAATTCCTTTTAATTTAATTTCTTTACCATACTCCGTATTTCTTAGTTCAACCGGGAGAGACATTATGTCAGTTAGGCGAAAGTGGCGCCGATGGGTTAACAGCCGGAAATTTGTGCGCGTAGGAAAACGTTGTAGTCTTGATGGTCATTCCCTGGAAATAGATGGTCATGTTGAACTGGAAGATTACTGCAAAGTACGCAGCAATACGATTATGCGTACTAATGGCGGCGGGAAAATATTGATAGGTACTTATTCAGGAATTAGTTATAATTGTTTTTTGGAAGCACGTACTATTATTCAGATAGGACGTTACACAGGTATTGCCGAGTTTACTATTATTCGGGATACGAATCATGCGGTAATTGGAACGTCAGATCATTGGCGGACAACTCCGTACATATCCCAACCCATTGTGATTGGTAATGCGTGTTTAATTGGTAGTGGCTGTTATATTTCGCCGGGAGTTGCTATTGGGGATGGTGCAGTGATCGCTCAGCATAGCGTGATTACCCGGGATGTTGGACCCTTTGAAATTTGGTCAGGTAATCCAGCGAGGAAAGTAGCGCACCGTATTCACGGAATTCCGGATAGTACAAAAAAACGGTACCAGGAACTTCTGAACACTTATGGAATTAAAGATGCACGCCATGGTTTTAAGGAACAGGCGGCGGAAGTTCGGGATGCTGTAAATCTTGAGGGGAACCGTGCAGCAGAGGAACGGGATCAGCTTATGGCGATGTTTGCAGCGTCTTCTCCCCGGGAAGAAAAATAGCCGGTTTACGGTGTTTTTTCAGATCGGATTACCTGTTCATGATCATATACGCCTGTGATGCGTTCCTCCGGCAATACTGTGAGGAAATTTTCTTCAGACCAGTTTCCTGAAATTAAAGATTCTATTAAACATATATTCCCTGGTATAGTGCGCATTTTCTTACCTGTGCTTTCGATACAGGATTTAATGTGTTTCACCTTTGAAGAAATATGGGTTTCTGGTACATCAAGAAATGGTACTTCACTGTTCTCTTGGTGTGCAGTTAATGTATCCCACAGATCGCGTGCATTTTCTTCTCCGTATATTTCTGCTAGTTCAAAAAAAGATTGACCGCTTGGGGTAAAGGATTGCGTATTTCCATCGGAAAGGATAGAGTCGCTTCGTTCCGAATAGCCGACGGATGTCCATGATTGACTTGGCGTTTCACCAAAGTAGTCTGCAAAAGCGGTTTTCGATCCCAGAAATAATGTGGTACAGTCGTGAGCACGGGGAATAATAAGGGGGAAGCGGCGTGCTCTTAGGCCTACAGTGGCATTGCCGCACAATCCATATGCGAGTAGTATGGCATCATAGAAGGTATCGCCTGTTGCCGCACTATCAATTTCTTGCTGTAACAGTTCTCGTAGTGTTGAGGGATGGTTGTGTTTGTCTTTTGGGAAAAAAGATACATCCAAGGTGTTTGGTGATTTCGCTGCACACCAACATATTTCCCGAGTGAGTACATTGCAGGCTAAAATTCGAAAGTGCATATAAACCTCTACTTGAATGAAAGTATAATCTTAGGGGAAACGTACGGTTAAACTAACAGTTATGTTACATTCTTACTTTGTGGGATGTGTGCAACTTTCATCTGAAGAAAGAACTGAATCCAGGGCACGCCAGGTGAGGGCAGCACACTTGATGCGCATAGGAAACTTCCGTACCTCCGAGAATGCTACGAGTTCTCCCAGTTCAGATTCTTCCATTGATTCTGTCGGTTCGGAATTTAGCATGGTCTGAAATGATTCAAGAAGGTTCTGCGCTTCGGATTTTGTTTTTCCCTTCAGTAGAGTGGTCATAAGTGATGCGCTGGCTTTTGATATGGCACAGCCATTACCTTCAAAATGCAGTGCTTGAATTACATTACCATCGAGTTGCAGGTAAATTTGAAATGTGTCGCCGCAAAGTGGATTGGATGCTTCTACGATGATATCAGGCGAAGGAAGTTTTCCAAAATTACGGGGAGCCCTGTTATGGTCCAGGATTATTTTTTCGTAGAGGTGATGGGAGTTTGACATTAAGGGAATACCTCTCTTACGGTATGCAATGCATTGACCAGGGAATCAATATCTTGTTTGCTATTATATATTCCCAATGATGCCCGGGCGGTTGCGGGTACATGGTAAAACTGCATAAGCGGTTGGGCACAATGGTGTCCAGAACGAATGGCGATACCGTCATTGTCTAATAATTGCGCAATATCGTGGGGATGGACGTTTTCCAGAGTGAAGGATAATACGCCTGTTTTCTTTTTTGCATTTCCAATAATGCGAAGTCCTTCTACTGATGTTAATACCTTCGTGCCATAAGCAAGTAACTGCTGTTCATGAGACTCGATGGCATCCATGCCTGTATCACTCAAATAATCGAGTGCTGCAGTCAGCCCGATAGCCCCTGCGATATGGGGCGTTCCTGCTTCAAATTTATCAGGAACTGTTCTAAAGGATGTCTTTTCGAATGTAACGGATTCCACCATGCCGCTACCGCTTTGATAAGGACTCATACGATTTAGTAGTTCGGCGGGTCCACATAAAACTCCTATGCCTGTTGGCCCGTACATTTTGTGAGCGGAACATACAAAAAAATCTGCACCTATATCCTGGATATTGATATTCAGGTGGGCTGCGCTTTGGGCACCATCTATCAGGGATATTGCTCCTTGCTCTTTTGCTTTACTGCAAATTTCCCGAATTGGATTGACTGTGCCCAATACATTAGACACATGAGTTACAGCAACAATTTTTGTCCGTGCATTTAGTAGGCGTTCAAATTCTTCCATAAGCAATTCGCCAGCGTCACTTATGGGAATGATGCGGAGTTGTGCACCTGTTTTTTCACAAAGCAGTTGCCAGGGGATAATATTAGAGTGGTGTTCCATCTGCGTAATCAGAATTTCATCTTTTGGCTTGAGCAGCAATGTACCCAAACCATGTGCTGCCAGATTAATTGCTTCGGTAACGCCAGAGGTGAAAATAGTGCTGTAGGTATCGTCAGCGCCTAAGAAGCTGGTGACCCGTTTTCGTGCGGCCTCATAGTGTTCTGTTGCGACTTGACTTAGATAATGGAGGCCACGGTGTACATTAGAATTTTCTTCGGAGTAAAAACGTACAAGTGCATCAATTACGCACTGTGGTTTTTGAGTGGTAGCGGCATTATCGAGGTAAATAAGGGGAGTACCATGTATTTTTTTGCCTAGTATTGGGAAATCATTCTGCAAATTATTATTGTAATCTGTTAGTTTCGCCATCTATTTCCTATCAGAAAGGGGATACATACCGTGCAGAATAGAAAATCAGGCTTTCGTACGAGACAAAAGCCTGATTTATTTTACAACATTTATTCATTCAATCAACATAGGGTACGCATGGTCATTATTACAGACTCGACATTAACCCGCCGACAAAGGATGCTACCGGACCATTGATTGGTCCCGGTCCCTTTTCTTCATACCGTTGAAATGCAACATGACCGTCCATGTATAGGATATTTGATCCGCCCGGTACATGGTTGAATTCTGACATGCTGGTGGATGCACCATCCGCCATAATAAACAAGGTACTGGATGCCATAGCAGAACCTCCAGGATTATTAATATCTGTGATTAGGAAACGTTCAATGCCTTCACGGAGCCGGTTGATAGTAGTGCCTGCACGACCGTTGCCCATGTTTTCTGATACCTCAATATTTTTATCTACATTTTCCTGTATAGCCAATGCCGTGGCGAGATCGGCACTTCCGTCTATTAAACTGGTAAGTCCTAACGCCAATAATGCTTCAACCATTTGTTGTGGCGCATCAACAGGTGTACCACCTATAGGGACGGGCATGATCGGATCTGTGTATTTATACATGTCAAATACATATCCTAAATACCAGTAACTATCGTCAGCAGACTGCATTCCAAGACGAGATCCCGAACACATGAGCCCAAAAATAGGATCCCCAACATTCACGATCTGACCCGTTAAATGGTTAGTAAAAGGTACTTTTGCAAGGGCATCTCGGGGACTGTCGCTCGGATCTGAAGGGCAATAATTAATTGCCGGATCAGTCAAGTACTCGGGATATACAGAGCCAACATAAGCACCGGCAGCTACGACAAAATTTCTTACAGTATCCCCTGCATTATTACAGTCAATAGTACCTAAAGGCGCAGCTGCAACGCACATGGGGGGGTAGACTTCCCCTCTGGATTCATTGGAATACATCTTGAATACCAGCCCCCATTGTTTCAAATTGTTTTGACAGCTGGAGCGTCGTGCTGCTTCACGTGCGCGTGCCAGCGCGGGGAGCAGGATGGCTGCCAGGATACCTATAATAGCTATGACGACTAACAACTCGATCAGTGTAAAACCTTTGTGTTTCTTCAGCATACTCATTTCTCCTCATGTTAAAACGTACTACTTACCAAATATAAAATAAAAAACATAACAAAAGTAATTGGTGCGGTTCACCGCTGTACATCCTTGTGAAAACACTTGCACTACCAGTGTTCCGCACTTTTCAACTTTTACCATCATCCTATTCTATCAGAATCTATCCGAATTTGCAAGCAAATAAAATAGTTTAAATTGATATTGAAATCTTATCTATATACAATTAGTGACAGAAATTGTTACTGTAACTCATGAGGAATTCTGTATGCAGTATTTTTCTTGCCCCAGAGGAATGTTTTTCTGTGTTGTAATTGCTACGATAATTTTCAGCGGATGCATTGAAGAAGGGCAGGACTATGCCAGTTTCATTCCTGCTAAGGATAAGTATGATGTGCATATTTTGCGTGATACATGGGGTGTACCTCATATTTTTGGTACACGCGACTCCGATGTGGCTTATGGGCTTGGATATGCGCACAGCGAGGATGATTATGTATATATGGAGGAAGCAATTCTGACGGTACGCGGTGAATTGGCACGAAAACTGGGACGCGATTGGGCGAAGTTTGATTATCTTGTTTCCTGGTTTCGGATTAGGGAATTTACGGATTTGCAGTATGACCGTGTGCTGAGTGCAGAATTACGTGCTGTGATGGAAGGATATGCAGAGGGAATTACTCATTTTGCGGCGCTCAATCCAGATAAGATGCCGTATATTAAACTGCCTGTTACAGGAAAAGAGATTATTGCAGGCGTGATGATTAAAATTCCTTTTTTTTATGACTTGCATCATGCACTTAAAAAAATTATGTCTGGTGATGGTGTGACTATCGGCAAAGCGGGAGTAGTGGCGTTTAATGCCATGCAGGAAAATCCCTTTAGTCGTGATCTGCCCATTGGATCCAACGCATGGGCAGTGGGACCTTCGCGTAGTGCAGATGGAGCGACCCGACTGGCTATCAATAGTCATATGCCGTGGGAAGGGCAGCTTACCTGGTATGAGGCTCAATTACATAGCGAAGAAGGCTGGGATGTTATCGGCGGCACTTTTCCTGGAGGACCGTTTATTTTTAAGGGACATAATGCGAATATGGGCTGGTGTCATACTATTAACAGACCCGGTCTCGCGGATATTTATGAGCTTACCATACATCCGGATAATCCGTACCTCTATGAATTAGATGGCGAATGGCAGGAGTTGGAGCGTGGTACAGCACATATACAGGTACGTTTGTGGGGAAACTTAGTGATTCCTGTCAATAAGGAAACGCTTTGGTCTGCGCATGGTCCTGTGGTGCGGCAGGGAGAGCGTACGTTAGCGATCAGGTTTGTAGGATATGGTGCAGTACGTCCTTTGGAACAGTGGTATCGCATGAACAAAGCGCAGAACCTGGAAGATTTCCTGGCGGCTATGAACATGGGAGAAATGCTTTCCTTCAATACCGTATACGCAGATTGTAAAGGAAATCTATTTTATGCTTATGTGGGTAAGTTTCCTGTACGTTCGCAAGAGTTCGACTGGAATCAGATATTGCCGGGTAATACGTCAAGAGCGATATGGACAGAATACCATCCTTTTAAAGCCATACCACAGGTTTTGAATCCTCCATCGGCATTTATACAAAGTTGCAACAGCGGTCCTTTTGGCACTACAGTTGGGGAAGGAAATCCAAGTCCCGAGCAATTTACGCCGGATATGCGGATTGAGGATCATTTCACAAATCGTTCTCTTCGAGCACTCAATTTATATGGCGGCGATAGCAGTATTACCCGCGAAGAATTTCATACCTATAAGTATGACAAAATTTATGATCCTGCATCTACTGTTGCTATATGGCTTCGGGATGTTCTAAATGCTGAAGTTCCTGAAGGTTCTAATTTGGCGTCGGCAATTGAATTACTTCGCGGCTGGGATTTGTCTGGAACCCGCGACCGAAAAGAGACCGCATTGGCTATGCTGGCCATGGAACTTGGACCATCGGAAAATGCACCAATGGATGCATCTGATGCTTTGAAACGGCTGCGGAGTGCCGTAGACTATATGTTAGAAAAACATGGGCGTTTGGATGTGCCCTGGGGGGAAATGCTACGTCTTCGCCGCGGTGATGTCGATACTGCTTTGGGAGGGTGTCCGGATTGTTTGCGTGCAGTAGATTTAAAATTACAGGAAGATGGGCGGTTTGTAGGTATTAATGGTGATTGTTTCTATCAGATGGTAGAGTGGACAGCAGACGGTAAAATGCGATCTGAAAGTGTGCACCAATACGGTACCGCTGCATCAGATGAGAAATCGCCCCATTATTCGGATCAGGCAACTCTTTTTGCGTCTGAAACCATGCGTCCCACTCTATACTACGAGGAAGATATACGTGCTAACCTTGTGATGGAATATCGTCCTGGGGAATTTAAAGGGGCATGGTATGCAAATACTCAATAGGTAGTATATTTTTGCTGTTTTGGCAGTTGTATTTTGATGTTTTTTTTGCTTTTAACAAGGGGTAACGCGTACAGTACTATCCTTGAGTATAGTTTTTGATTCAACTCCAAAACACAGTCTGACATAAGGTGACTTATGTCTTTGGGAGACGGCTATGTTGCAGTTTTTACGACATATATCACAAAATTTTGATTTGCAATATGTATTGCCTATTGCGGCAATCACTGTCGTTGTTCTGTACTATGTACTGCATCACCTTTTGCATCATCAGTTTTCTAGTAAGAAGTTTGTTGTTATGGCGCGTGGTTTTCTTATGGCGCTGTTGCTTGCCATAGCGATACTTTCTGTGGAAAACTACAGAGCAACGAATTATTATCGTTTTGAGAGTTATTCGAATGCCTACGAATTTTACCATTATTACATCGGTACCAAATATGCGCGGGAAGTGGGATATGGTGAGATGTATGCAGCATCATTGATTGCCGATAAGGAAACCGGTATGAAATGGAGGCATAAATCAGGATCAATCCGTGACCTTTGTACAGGACGGCAAGTAAATCACAAGCATTTTTTGGAGAATGCTGAAAAATACAAGGCGAAGTTTTCGCCGGAACGCTGGGAGGAATTCAAAAAGGATATCAGCTATTTCAAAGAAAAACTGGTGCAATATCGTTGGAATGGTGTGCTGAAAGACAAGGGCTATAATGGAACGCCCGTGTGGAGTATGATTGTGGGTGGGTTGCTCAGCAACCGTATTTCGACCGACAATAAAGTGGGCATGACATTTCTTGCCCTCCTTGATCCCCTGTTGATCTTAGCTGCCTTTCTCACGGTAGTGTGGGCATTTGGACCGCGTACTGCTTTTTTAATGATTATTCTGCTGGGCACTCACTATATGATGAAATGGTGGCACATGAAAGGGGCATACCTGCGTACCGACTGGGCAATGTGTTTGGTGATGGCAGTGTGCTGCATTAAAAAGGAGCGATTTGCTTTTGCGGGGGTGTTGACTGGTTATGCCATGCTTTCCCGAATTTTTCCGGCAGTATTTCTCTTTGGGCTGGGTGCTAAAGGGTTTTGGCATCTTGTTGAATTATCGCGGGTAGAGGCTAGATTCGTATACAAGCGTCTGGCAATAGAAAAAAGACCCCGTGAAGCACGACTTGTTCTTAAACTTACCGGTATTGTTTTTTTCGTTGCCTTTATATGGGGTTCTTACGGGTTGGTAAATGATGTCATTATTCCATGGATGGGCGGCGAGACTAAAACACTCTCTATATTTTGGACGCATATGACGGATGGCAGCGGCAGCGATTCTGTTATGATGCACTTGTTCGCATTGGCAGCGTGGGTAAGTGTTGGAACGGTGTTTGTAATAGTCGGTATACGAGCGCTATTTGAAAGACGCATGAATATGCGCTATGTTTATTTCTTTGTTGCTTTTTTCATTACTGTGGCTAGTTTAACCGGCCTGTCGTTACTATATTGGCAGGGGACGGAAAACGCTATTGTGGTTTCCAGTTCTGAGGCTGCTGAATCGGGGGGTATTGATCGTATACTTCCCGGCTACTGGAAGGAATATAAAGCGAAAATTGGTAAACACAGTAAGGACATCAGTACGTGGCGCGTTGGTTATAAATATATTTTTATGGCAGATTTCGGTAGTGATTTTAGTTTTGTAGAAAAAGCACCAAAAGACTGGCAGCCTAAAGTACGTTCAAAGTTATATAGAGAACGGCAGGAGCAATGGTGGCGCGTTCAAATATGGGTATTGTTACTCACCTTGCTTGCCGCTTCTGGTATCAAGGATTACCGGGCGTATCTGCTGGGGTTTGCTCCCTTATTCTTTCTCGTTGCGCCTACCTATTATTACTATATTATGCTAGTGATTCCTGTGTTGTTTTTTGCACCATATATTGAACGGGGACGGTATGCTATCGGCATGATCCTGATGTATATTACGGGTATGTCTGGGTGGATATTTTATGATCTGTGGAAGCAGGATTACGGTACCTATTATTGGCTTTCAGTGCAGATTATGATAATGGTCATATACATGCTGTTCTTAGGGTATATTGAATCTATGGAGTACTTTCTCCGTCGCCGTCAATCAGCGTGTAAAACTTCGGAAATATAAGGAATACAGGTGACTGAGCACTTTCAAGATAATTTTCCTTTTTCTGATATTCCTGATAGCGAGGGTATGTTTGACGCGCAAATGTCGTTGCCGATACCTGCTGCGACTTGGGTCGATTCTGTCAGATATATCATTAAGCGGGATGGTAGGCGAGAACACTTTGATAAAGGCAAAATCGCTACTGCCATTGGTCAGGCTGCAAATGCTGTGGGAAAACAGGACGTGGAAATTGCGGACAGCATTGCTGCGGCTGTTGCTATATATATTCCTAAGCGACTGAATGGCGAACCGCCTACAGCAGATCAGATCAGCGATACTGTTGAGCGCGTACTTATACAGATGTCGCATGGAGAGGTGGCACTTGCTTATGCACGCTATCGTGACAGGCGTGCCCGTATTCGTCGTCTGCGGCATGGCGATATGCGTGTATTGCTTAGTGAACTGGAAGAAGCACGCCACGAACGCGAAGCCGCAACAACGATGGACTCCGCCTTACGTGTGCGTACCAGTCAGGATCGTATTGTAGATTGGGATCGAAATCGCATTGTAGAGGCATTGGAAATCGAGACGGGACTGAATCCGGGGTTGGCAATGCTTGTTGCTGTGGAAGTAGAAAAACAAATACAGGATGCGGGAATTACAGCACTGACCACGCCGTTGGTACGCGAATTGGTGGGTGCAAAACTCATTGAGCATGGTTTGTTGGAAGAGAATGAGCAACAGCGGCGTTTGGGGGTTCCTCTTTACGATGCGTCGCATATTATTCGGGGGGCAACCCCGGAAACTGTCGGGCGTGATCCCCTTCATACAGATCGTGCGTTGGCATGGGCTGTAAAAAAAGAATATGCACTGACCGAGGTATTTTCCCATCAGGTGACTCAGGCGCACCTATCAGGTGATTTCCATCTGAATGATTTGGCATATGTTGATCGCTTATACAGCGGTGACCATGCTCTTGCCTACCTGGCTATTCATGGGATACGCCTGCCTGGTGGTGTTCGTTTTGCTAATCCCCCCGATCATCCTGAAACACTTTTGGCTCAAATGGTAAAGTATAGTGATCTTTTGGATGCACTCTTTTCTGGGAGTATCGGGTGGTATGCCTTAAATTATATGGTAGCACCCTTTGTAGATAAACTGGGAGATACGGAACTTCGGCGTTTTTCGGAAATGTTGATCTGTGAATGTGTTTATCGACATGGAACGCTGTCGGAGCCCTGTTCTCCTATGGGGGTGTCTTTGTTCTGGAATGCGCCTTCTGATATTGCCGAGGTGAATGCCATAGTACCAGGGGGGGGGGAGGGGGATTCTACTTATAAACAGTATGAATTGACTGCCCGACGTTTAGCCTGGATGCTTCTTGACGTATTCCAAAATGGTGGTGTTAATGATGCTGACTTTTCAGCACCCAGATTCGATATTATTCTTGATGAATCGGTATTTAATTCTTTTGAGGGCGCCGAATATTTACAGCATGCTGCCGCAACGGCGTTGCAGCGTCCTAATATCCGTTTTCTTTTTTCACCTACAGTATCTGAAGTGCCACAATTTTTATGGCGTCCCCGTCATGTCGTTTGGCATCGTATTGCCTTGAATATGCCCCGTGCTGCAATTAATGGGAAAGATATATCTGGTTTCTTTGCTGAATTGGATCGCTTATGTAATTTGGCGATTGCTGCACATGTTCAAAAACGTGATTTTATAGAAGTGTTACTTGATCCTGTGGGTAATGCCCCCTTAGCAGCGCTGGCATTGGAACATGACGGGCAGCCTTATATCAGTTCTGAATCTGGTCTGTTTGTTGTGGATGTAGAAGGGCTTTACGAGTGTGCTCAAATTATTCATGGAACAAGAGTTCTGGTTGCTAAGGAGCGCCTTTGTTTTATGGAAGCAACCCTTAAGCACCTTAATACCGTTATTGAAAGGATTTCAAGGAAAAAAGGATTACCGTGCGTAGTAGCGGCGAATACCAACCCAATCGTAGGCAGGCGCTTTGCCACACTGGATGTGGCTCTTTTTCCAAAGTTACTGGAGAAAATTGTTAAGACTGAAAACAAAACCCCTGCTCTTTCCTATACTTCCGGGGTGTCTTTGCCTTCTGATAACGGAATGAGTCCTCTTACTCTTGCCCGTGCGGAAGGAGTATTTCATCAGTTGCTGGGAGAGCCGCATTTTTCCAGAATTTTATTACCGCTGAAGAATACTTCTGCGACTGCATTGTGTGATCTTCTCAAGATTCTTATGCGTCAGACCACCTGTGGTGGCGTATCGCTGGAGAAGTAATTTTTCATTGTTTATATCATATAAACATGGTATCAAAGCGTTTTATCGATTGGGCAAGCATCTGATGTTCTGCTGCCTTTAGTGCGGCGTCTTCTTTAAGTAGTTGAATGGCATCGTATCGTGCTGTATCCAGCAGACGTGCATCCTGAAGGAGATTTGCTACACGAAAATCAGGCAATCCTGACTGGCGTGCACCGCAGTAGTCTCCAGGCCCCCGTAATTTCATATCTGCTTCAGCGATATCAAATCCATTATTACAAGTGCGTAGCACGTCGAGGCGTTCTCTGCCCTCGGGGGTAGTAGGTTTCCCCACTAAAAAACACCATGATTGAATATTGCTTCGACCGACACGGCCGCGTAGTTGGTGGAGTTGCGTTAAACCAAAACGCCCTGCATTTTCTATAATAATAGTGGTTGCTTTTGGCGAGTCTACTCCCACTTCTATAACCGTTGTGGCAAAAAGAACATCTATTTCATGCGCTTTAAAGCGCGTCATAATTTCTTCTTTTTCTTTAGGATCGAGACGACCATGTAACAAAGCGGATCGCAAGCCTTTTAGCGGACCTTCAGACAGGGAAATATAGTGATCGATCAGAGGAGTAAGTTCAGAAAAGTGTTCTGATTCTTCCACTAGCGGACAGATGATATAACTTTGATAGCCTGCTTCTGCCTGGGTACGAATATACTGATATAATTCTTCTTTCTTATTATCAGGGGTTAACGCTGTTTTTACTGGAAGGCGTCCCGGGGGCATATCGGGGATAACGCTTAAATCCATACCACCGTATAGAGTTATGGCAAGGGTGCGTGGAATAGGGGTTGCCGTGGTGTGTAATATGTCCGGTACAGAAGATTTTTTTCCCAATGCTTCCCGTTGACTGACACCAAACCTGTGTTGTTCATCAATAATAACAAGCCCTAAATGATGAAATACTGTCTTTTGCTGATATAGTGCGTGCGTTCCTATGACTACCTGTGTTTTGCCACAAGAAATCATCTCCCGAAGCTGTTTTGCATTTGGAGATGTGCCGGTAAGTAATGCTACCTGAATTCCAAGAGGGTTGAGTAGGGTTTGTAAAGTTCCATAATGTTGTTCTGCCAGTATTTCGGTGGGTGCCATAAATGCAACTTGATTGCCGCTATCAACAGCGGCGGCTACTGCGTGCAGGGCAACCAGTGTTTTACCGCATCCAACATCCCCCTGAAGTAATCGAAACATAGGCCGCGATGAAGCCATATCATGAAAAATATCATCAACAGCATCTTGCTGTCCGGGGGTGAGTGCGAAAGGAAGTGATTGACGTAGTTGTTGCGCTACTATTCCATTGGTATCATGGCAAATCCCTTTTGCATTGTCAACCTGTTCTGCTTTGCGCAGAAATATTCCCAACTGCATTGTGAGTAGTTCTTCGTAAGCGAAGCGTACACGGGCTTCTTTCGCCGACTGCATTGTTGTTGGGAAGTGGGTTTCATGGATAGCACTTGTACGTTTTTGAAAGTTATATTTTGTTAGCAGCGATTCAGGAAGTATCTCCTGGATTTCCTCCCCTACAGATGATAGGGTACTATATATCCATTGGCGTAATTGTCGTTGTGTTATCCCCTCCGTAAGAGGATAGATTGGAACAATTCTTCCCGTATGAAGGGGATCACTCTTGTCTGTTTCTACTAGAGGCTCATATTCAGGATTTTGAAGTGTAAGTCCCTTATATTCCCCTACCTTACCTGTAAACAGGCTGCATGTTCCTTTTTTCAAGCTGGTATGAGCAAGAAAGCCCCGACCAAAAAAAGAGACTTTCATATCACCGCTATTGTCGCGTACCGTGAGTAGTGCCATGGTTTTTCCGCCGCGTAGCCGCAATGAACGTGCACTTATTACCTCCGCCTCAATGGTGATATGCTCTCCTATTTCTGCCGAAGTAATTTGTTGGATAAGCGATCTGTCGCGGTATTCCCGTGGCAGATGAAACAAAAGGTCTTTTACGGTATATATGCCAAGAGCGGCAAGGGTTGCTGCCCGTTTATTTCCAATGCCCGACAACTCTTGTACAGGTGCGTCGATTGCCAGGGGCGTGTATATTTTTTTAGAATTAATAGGCAAGATAATGTTTCTATAATGTATAGTAGTGAAAATGAATTGTATCGGCACTATATCATGCAGAGAGGGGGATAAAAAACAATATCTTCAGGAATTCAGGGATTATATTTTTCATAGAATAATCTCTAACCTAAACTTGCAGCACCTCAAAATCTGGGGAGAATGAGGGTACTGAAATAGCAGCGATAGGATGTGCAGTCTTTACTTCATGTCAGATAGAATATGATATTTTTAGAGGGTTACAGTAAATATTTTCTTTTAGAAAACAATTTACTGCGTATTATGATATACTGTATACCGTAGTCGGTATAGATTTATATTTTTGTAGTGCGAGAGATGATACTATTGCAACTATAGTCTTATATAGGATATGAGGAGAAGAGGAATGTTTTCATTGGAGGGTTTTTAGCCAATGGTAAAGAGGGTTTTTAAAGGTGTGCTGGTTAGCGTGCTGATCTTGGGCTGCACAACTTCTGACAACAGTGCTTACGTACGTGATGATGTGCAGTATGGTATTACTGCAGGTACATTCCGTGGACGCTGGTGGAGTTATTATGAACGGGGAACTTCGTTTTTGAACGGAGACTATTTTGAGGAGGCAATTTCTGACTTTGAAACGGCACTGATTGGTCGAAAAAAGGATTCGTGGCAGGCGCGTACCTATGGTTTGCATTTTACACAGTATTTTCCTAACAGGGAACTAGGCGTTGCTTATTACCAGATGGAACGTTACGAAGAAGCGGCGGCTTTGCTGGATCAGGCCGTCGAAATGGTGGATACTGCGCGGGGACATCACTATTTGGGGTTGGCACGTCGTTCCCTTATTGCAAAGGGTGTCATTGAAGATCTGGATGCACCTGGTATAACGGATGATCTTGAAGAGGGTGTTCTTCTTACGGATCATGTATTACCTATTAAAATTGCTGCTTCTGATGATTTGGGTGTGGCGGAAGTCCGCCTGAATGACAAAGTGTTGCCACAACGGGCAGAACGCACGAAAGTTGAATTTCAGGAACAGGTAAAATTAAAAGAGGGTGTTAATGAGATTGAAGTCGTTGTGACTGATTTGGCAAATAAAGTCCAGACGGAAAAGCATTCGTTTATTCTTGATATGACGGGACCTACGATAGGGTTATTTACTCCGACAGATGCTGCTGTACTGGAAACATCAACGGTTTCTGTTGAAGGCGTTTGTCTGGATAATCATGGTATGGCGGAAATTATTATTAACGGGAAAAAAGTTGCATCTGGTAATGGGCAGATGCAATTAGCTTTTTCCAGCGAAATCCCTATTAAGGCCGGGGAAAATAAAATACGCATGATGGCACGGGATATGGCTGGGAATGAAACCTGTAGCCAGATACTTGTTTACCAGGGAAACTTAAATGATGTTGCGGCACATGCCTGGCTTTTGCAGCAGCGTGATCCAGCATCACTGATGTTCGCACAGAAAACCGGACGCTTTACGTTAGCAGCAGTTCCCGAAGCCGGTGACAAGATTTTGTTGAAATCACCACGTTCAGATAAACCGAATCGTCATAATCGTGCTGTGCGTGTTTCCGGCGAAGTAACGGCTTCTTCTGGAGTTTCTGAGCTCAGTATTAATGGTCAGCCTTTTGATCAGTTGACGGGTGCACCCAAGGAAGTGTTCAGCCGTCGTATTCCCATTGAGGATGAAAAGCTACTCGAAACCGGTGGCCACATGAAAGTTTCTGTAGTAGCGAAGGATAAAGACGGAAAGACTTTGAAAGAGGAAGTTGAGGTGGAACTTCGCCCGGTTACGCTGAATACTATTGAGTCTCGTATGCCCATTGCCGTTCTTGCTTTTGAGGGGCATGAAACAAGCGACTCTCTTTCCGAGCAAATGCGTTTGACGCTTGAAGAACAGCTGTTACTACGTAAACGTTTCAGGACCCTTGATCGGGTGCAGTTACAGGCTGTATTGACTGAACAGGAACTTGCAGCAGCGCTGTCGAATCCTGCGGAAGCAATTCAACTGGGTCGTGTGACACCGGCGCATGTATTGCTTATTGGCGATGTTTTTCAGCATGGCGATGGTGTGGAAATAAAGGTGCGTATTATTAGCAGCGAAACCAGTGATGTGATTGCCATTATTGATGGGTATGCAAAAGAAAATAATTTGGAAGGATTTAAAGCCGCTTGTGAGTCCTTGGCGACGCAATTGGAGAAGATTTATCCACGTATGTCCGGTGAATTACTGGTAGTTCGGGAGCGACGTGGAAAAACAGATTTATATTTTGACTGGACCAGCGATGATGGGCTTCAGCCTGGTGCTTATGCGCTTATTGTTTATGAAGAACCTGCAGAGTATGACGAGGTATTGGGAGAATACTTCGGACCATTTATCACCGAAGTTGGACGTGTGCGTTTTGAAGAAATCTCCAAGAAAAATAGTCGTGCACGTTCTGTGGAAATTTTGACGGAGGACATCAAACTTGAGCAAGGTATGGCTGCTATTACGATGTAGCATTGGCATTTTGATGCTGATATTAATTGCATCCGGTGTACATGCACAATCTGTGGATATAATGTCGTCACCCAATGTTGTGGGTAGCGGAGCCCGTGCCCTTGGTATGGGCGGGGCTTTTATAGCTATTGCAGATGACGCTACTGCTGCATCATGGAATCCAGGCGGATTGACCCAACTGGAACGTCCTGAGATTTCACTGGTTTATGATTTTAAGTGGAACTCAGAGAGGTTTTCATCACGGTCCCATCGAGAGATCGAAGGGACTTATAATGTGAGTTTTAATGGGTTCAACTATGCCAGTGGTGTCTATCCTATTCAGCGCACTATTGCGGGGCGTAATCTGGTGTTGAGCTTGAACTACCAACGTCAGTACGATTTTGATCGTAAACTGAACTTTCACTATCGAGATGTGTTGGGGCTAACTGGCGGCAATGTTGCGGGTTTTCGGAGTACTATAAAGTATCGTCAACAAGGTCAATTGAGTTCACTTTCTCCAGCTATTGGCTTTGAGTTAACACAACGTTTGAGTTTGGGCGTAACTTTTAATATTTGGGACGAATCGCTTCTTCCCGAAAATGAATGGGAAATCCAGCTTGATGAACGGCGTGTATTTAATATTAACGGCGCTATGAATCCATGGTCTTGGACGCGGTTTTCGATGCAGGAAAAATATACAGGGTTTCGCGGATTTAATATTACTGTTGGTGCGCTTTATCGTGCCACAGAACGGCTTCAATTTGGTATGGTGTACCACAGTAAATTTACTGCAAGCGTAAATTATGAACGGCGGGTACATATTTGGGGGGGGGCAGGAAATGGTTTTGTAACTGGCCGACGTTCTCAGGAAATAGTGTTTCCGAGCGCAATTGGTTTTGGCGCATCATATCGTTTTCCCAATGATAAACTGATCATAGCCATGGATGTTACACGTCGTGAATGGGATCAATTTATTATTCACGATCCCGATAATAGACAGATTAACCGTAGGCGTATTTCTGGTGTTACTGGATTGCCGCCGGATCAAAATGATGTAGATCCAGTTTATACGGTGCGCTTTGGTGTCGAGTATGTTTTTGTGAATAAGAAAAAGGCTATCCAGAATCTTTTGCCTAGTGTGCGTGCAGGTGCTTTTTATGATCCAGAGCCTGCGAGTAATCGATCTGATAACTTTTTTGGGCTTGGGCGGGGCGACGGGAAGCCTGATGACTATTTTGGTATTTCCTTAGGCGCAGGAGTGCTCATTAAGAACCGAGTGAATATAGATCTCGCTTATGTGTATCGCTGGGGAGATGGGGTTCGACGTGATACCTTTGGTTTTTCAGGAACAAGCGCGGAGGTAGAGCAACACACCGTCTATATTTCAACGGTGGTGTATTTTTAGTTGGAAGGTTTGGCTCGCAAAAGTTCTGTATATTATTTAGCCCAGATGACTCTATCAATGAGGGGGAGATATTCCGACCATTCTTGACCCTTTTCTCGATTTTCCCGAATAATGCGTGAAAACGCGGCCGTTTGTGCGTCGAGATTATCTACGTGGTGGAGTACAATTGCCTCAATAGTTTTGGGTAGTACGGGTGATCCGTTCACCAATTCTCCGTGATGTGATAGAATGCAATGTAGAATTTCCAAGCGTAATTGTTCAGGGAAGTTTGGTATTTCGTCTATTTTCCGTTGCACCATATTGGAACCGATGTGCAGGTGTCCCAGTAGTTTACCTTCGTTGGTATAGTCCACTGCGAGTTCGTGGCGCATTTCGTAGATTTTTCCAATATCATGTAGAAATACGACTGTGATAAGAAGATCCCGATTCAGTTCTGGATACAGTTCACAGACAGTTTCTACAATCTTTGCCATTTCGTAGCAATGGTAAAGTAGTCCACCGCTAAACTCGTGATGCCATTTCTTACCTGCCATAGCTTTCAAAAATTCAGGTTTAAATTCTTCGTCCGCCCAGAATGAATCAAGTAATGCGCGACAATATTTGTTGCTTACTGATTCCAGTATAGTATTGAATTGTTCTTGTATATTGCTGCTATCTGCAGGTTTGTTGATAAGATCATCCAGATTGTAATCTGATTTCAGCAGGGGGAGTACTTGTTCCACGCGTACTTGAAGCCGGTTCTGGTAGGTAGCAATAGGACCGCGTACATGTACCACATCGCCCACTTTGAATAATTTTGCAACATCTGTAGCATTATTCCAAAGTACGCCACCAATTTCTCCGGTTTTATCTTTGAATACCATTCCAAGAAATTTGCCCCCATCCTGTTTGCTGCGCAGGTCTTTGCGGATAGCAACAAAATAATCGTTCAGGCGATCTCCTTCTTGGAGCATATTTATATATTGATTTTTCATAACGTTGTACTTTCTTTATTGATTGAGAATATGAGAGATAATTTACTTGTTATTTTCTGTGCGATAGAAAGAGCATGCAGAATCGCATAGAACGGGTATTCTAACAGATATGTAAAGGTAAAATCAGTTGATCTTGAGACTGTCCAGCCGTGGGACAGCATAGGTGCCCATTTGCAGTTGATTAAAAACACTGACATCAGTTGCTGTTTCGCGTGCATGTTCTAAATCAATGACCCCGTCTTCTACCATAGTGTGAAGGTACTGCTCAAATAGGAGGGAATGAGACACTGTTTGCTGCATTCCAATTCGTATCAGATCTGTTTCACCACTCATGATAGCATCATTGATGGGCTTAATATCATTAAAAAGAAACTCTATCGCTGGTACACGCCCCCCGCCTTTTTTGGCAACTAAACGTTGACATAAAACGCCTCTCAGACAATCCCGTAGCTGCAGGCGCACGAGGTCTCGTTCCGATGGGTCAAAGAAACTTACAATACGATTGATAGCTTCGTAAGAGGTATTGGAGTGCATGGTGCTGATGACCAGATGACCGGTAGCGGCTGCGTTAATGGCAGCTCGAATGGTGTCTGAATCTCGCATTTCGCCTATCTGAATCGTGTCGGGATCGTGGCGTAGTGCTCCGGTAACCGCTTCGCCAAAAGAACTAACATCAGTACCTATGCTGCGTTGCGATACAATTGATTTTTTGTTGGTATGTACGAATTCAACAGGATTTTCAATAGTCAGAATATGGCTGGATTTATGTGTGTTTATCCAGTCTATAAGTGATGCCATAGTTGTGGTTTTGCCACTACCCGTCATACCGGTTATTAGGATTAGACCACGTGGAGTTTCAGCAAGGGACTGTAGTTGTTTTTTAGGGATGTGGAGGTCATCAAAGGAGGGGATTTTTTCCGGTAAGTAGCGAAATGTGCAGTGGGGGGTACCGTTTTTCATAAATGCGGAAACACGGGAATAACCTGCACCTGCTTGATGGTAACTGAAACTGGTTTGTTTATAATTCTCAAATTCCTCATAAAATCCGACGGGCGCTATTCGTCGTATTAAGTCATTGATTTGCGCGCTGGATAACGGTGTCATAATTTCTGAATATCGTGTATCATTATCTATACGGAATATGGGATTTAAGCCTGCTGTCAGGTGTACGTCGCTGGCTTGGTATTGCACCATGGCTTGAAAGAGCATTTCAATATTTATTTCATCAATACGGAAATCAAATCCTTCGGCACGCCACACTTCTGGCATGTGAATAATCATGCTGAGTTTATTGATTGCTTCAAAAACTTTTGGGGTAAATTTTTCTTTTTTCGGTGGAGAAATAATCTTCCAAATATCTTCATTTTCTTCCAGTGACAGCTCTGAAGGGTAGGCTTCGATACATTCCATTATATCGTTTTCTGGAACCATTTCTTTCGGAAGACATATGCTGTAGTTTTCGAAGTCACCTTTGAATTCCTTCCTGCTTGCTTCAACCTTTACCTTTTCAGTCCATAATTTAATGCGCCGTGGTTGCCCTTCCCGCTTGTTAATAACGGCTTCAGTGAGATGCAAAATGTTTTGTAGAGTCTGTTCTTGTCCTGTTCCCAGCACGATTTCCGGCATAGTCAATCTCCTGTGAACTGTATATATTTCCTTTTGCCTTCAATGTAACCTCAGCATTATGTGAATATATAATACACAGAATGAGGGAATACATCAAAAAATAGCGTCATTTCGAAAAAAAATCGAAATGACGCGAGATAAATTGTGGCTATACGAGCTAGTCTTTCTTCAGAATACCTTTTGATTGTAAATATGTAATGACATCGCCGACGCATTCCTCAATGGAACGTTCTGCGGCATTTAATATCAGTTCTGCATTTTCCGGTGCTTCATATGGGGCACTGATACCGGTAAATTCGGGAATCTT
>JAGLCZ010000602.1 GCA_023145975.1 Candidatus Hydrogenedentota bacterium
GGTCTTGAATGCGAAGTTTATATGGGTTCGGAGGATATGGAACGGCAGCGGCTGAACGTGTTCCGAATGAAGCTGCTGGGTACCCGGGTTGTTCCTGTGGAGTCGGGTTCGTGTACTCTCAAGGATGCTATTAACGAGGCGTTACGAGATTGGGCTGCTAACGTTGAGCATACCCATTACGTATTGGGTACGGTACATGGTCCGCATCCTTTCCCCATGATCTGTCGTGATTTCCAGTCTGTTATCGGACGGGAAGCACGGGCGCAGTTGTTTGATGCTGAAGGATGTTTGCCGGATGTAATGATTGCCTGTGTGGGCGGCGGTTCAAATGCGATTGGTCTTTTCTATGATTTTCTGGGAGATGAATCCGTGCGTATGGTGGGAGTGGAAGCGGGAGGGACAAAAATAGCACCCGGTATGCATGCCGCACGGTTTACGGGTGGTTCCCTGGGTATGCTGCATGGCGCGGTAAGCTATGTGCTGCAGGATGAAAATGGGTTGATAGGGGATACCCATAGTGTTTCTGCCGGTCTTGATTACGCCAGTGTCGGTCCGGAACATGCCTATTGTTTTGATGAAAAACGTATTACATATACGAGCGCTTCAGACCGGGAAGCATTGGATGCGTTCCAATTGTGCAGTCGTCTTGAAGGTATTATCCCTGCACTCGAAAGTTCCCATGCTATTGCCGAAGTGGTTAAGTGTGCACCGACTCTGGGTTCAAACGAAATTATCGTGATGAATATGTCTGGCCGAGGTGACAAGGATGTGCAGCATGCGGCGCAATTTATCATGCCCGGGGAGAAAATCTAATATGAATCGCATTACACAACGATTTCAGCAGCTCAGGGAAAAGAAGCAGGCAGCGTTCATTCCCTTTATTACGGGGGGGGATCCCAATCTTGCTATGAGCGAGGATATTGCTGTTGCTCTTGGGGAAAACGGAGCGGATGTTATTGAGTATGGTGCGCCCTTTTCTGATCCTGTCGGGGATGGTACTGTTATTCAGGAAGCGTCTTTGCGTGCATTGCAGCAGGGGGTAAACCTGCGCGGTATTCTTAAGTCTATTGAGCGTATCCGAACACGCACCCGGACCCCTCTCCTCATTTTTACCTACTACAACCCGGTGTTTGTTTACGGTATTGAGGCCTTTGCCCGTGATGCTGCCAACGCTGGTGCAGACGGTGTGCTTTGTGTTGATTTACCGCCTGATTATGCATTGGAGTATCGTGATGTCATGGGTGCAAATGATATGACTACGGTATTTCTTGCTGCGCCCACCAGTACAGACGAGCGGCTTGCACTTATTGGCGACGCCTGCGATACCTTTGTTTACTATATCTCCCGGCTTGGTGTGACAGGTGAACAAGTCAGTCTATCTCAAGACTTGCGTACTGCTGTGAACCATGTCCGTGAAAAAACAGGTAAACCGGTTGCCGTCGGTTTTGGTATTTCTACTGCTGAACAGGCGCGTCAAGTTGCCGATATTGCCGAGGGCGTTGTGGTGGGTTCTGCTATTGTCCGCATTATCGCCGATGCCAAGGGTGCTGCAGATACCCCGCAGCGGGTTGCAGCATTTTCCGCTGAACTTGCCCGTGCAGTCAAAAAAGTATAATTGCGGGATATAATGCGTTTGCATAAAAGTTCTACGTAGATTTTTTTGAAGGTGGTTTTCGTTAAGCACACTATCTATAGGAAAATGTTATGTCTAAAGGTTCCAGCTTTTTTCACTCAGCAACTTTAACATTTATTTTGATTATGTGCCTTGGAGTGGGTTCCGTGAGTTTTATGGCTTACGGCGAACTTCTTGGTTCGGATTGGTCTTATGGGTCTGTTTCAGCTGAAGACGTTCTCCCTTCTGTTGTCGGCGTTGGAGATGTTACTGCTGATGGATATAACGATTTTATCATCACTGATCCGTCTTACGCATCAAGAAACGGCAAAGTGATGCTTTGGACAGGGGGGGAAGAAGGACTCTCTGATATACCTGCGTGGCAATGTACGGCAGGACCCTTGTTTCCAGACGTAGATATCAGACTTGGTTCTGGTGTTGAATCGGGGGATATTAATGGCGATGGTATTAATGATCTGGCTATAGGCGCAACTAATTATCGGAATTCAATATCCGAATCGTACAATGGTGGTGTATTGGTATGGTATGGCGGGACTGATACATTTAACACTGACTCAACAGCGGATGCTGCTCATTGGGTAGGGCGAACAGGTCCTGAACAGGGATTTGCGTACCTTGGCGAGACTAATGCCGTGGTGGACGTAAATGGTGACGGTTTTGCGGATGTTTTTTCGTCCGCGCCTTTTGCATTCAAAGAAGACGGTTATTCAGGCGGCGGTGTTTTTGGATGGTACAGTAGTGAGTCCGGAGCGAATGGTGGAGAATCGGGTTGGACAGATAATTCGGATTGGTTTTTTGAGCCGCTTTTTTCCAGGCAAGCAATAGGCGGAGGACAGGGGGTCGCTTTTGCTGGCGATCTTGATGGTGACGGGTATGATGATCTTGTTGTTACTGCATATCATTACAGCACCAACGGCAGCGGCGAAGTATTTATTTTCCGTGGGGGTCCCTCCGGACTTTCCACAACAGCAGATTGGTATTTTAAGGGAAGTACCACTAATGCGGCGGCTGGACTACAGGCACATTACGCAGGTGATTTAAATGGGGATGGCTATGATGACTTTGTGGTTGGGTCAAGGGGGGTGTTCGATACCGATGTATGTAAACACTCTATTCTAGTCTGGTATGGTGGTGCAGATTTTTTTGCAGCGGCTCAGGTGTATCCGGACGATGCAGACTGGACCTATACTTTTCCTGCCGCGACAAACCAGTATCCGCAACGTGTGACTCTTACAGATGGCGGGGATATTACCGGAAATGGGTATTCAGATTTATTTTGGGCAAGTAACCAGTACTCTTTATCTCCCCATGATTATCATGGTCAGCTGCTGATTCATGAAGGGGGACCGGCGGGACTTGGTGCCACACCTGCCTACGAGTTTACCGGTGTTAAAAATCGCGGTTTCCTTGGTAAGATTGGCGGCATAATCGGCGATATAGACGGTAACGGCTGTGCAGATTATGCCTACAGTCTGGGTGAAGATGCGGTAACTATTCACGTGACTTACGGTGGACCTATAATGCCGTCCATGGAGAAGATCGTTATTGATGGTGATGAAGGTGCAGGGACAGGAATGAATCAGGCGGGGCGCACAGGGACACACGTGGCTGAGATTGGTGATGTGAATGCCGATGGTTTTGGCGATATGATGATTGGTACGCCGGGGCATGACACGGGATTTGGCGAGGATGCCGGGCGTGTGGATATTTATTATGGCAAGGATACAGGGTTTGCGGCTGCGCCGGATTTAACGCTTACCATTCCTGATGATGTGATAAGTGAATACTGGGCGCGATTTGGTATTTCGGGGGGGCGTGCCGGTGATGTGGATGGCGACGGTTATGACGATGTTGTTATCAGTGCCGATTATAGCGAGAGCGATAATTATCCGGGACGTGTCTATCTGTATTCAGGGGGAGCGACAGGGTTGAATATAGAACCGGTTTGGGTTGCTGAAGGGACTGCGGCAAAATCCATGTTTGGATTTAGTACGGGTGGTACAGGGGACGTGAATGGGGACGGCTATGCAGATATTTTCGTTACGGAATATAAGTATGCCAACGGTGAACCTGAAGAGGGGCGTATACTGGTGTATCATGGTTCTGCTATGGGGCTGGGAAGTGAAGCGGACTGGATTTATGAATCAGATGAGGCAAATGTTTGGTTAGGCTATAGCGCCGCCTGGGCAGGAGATACTAATGGGGATGGCTATTCTGATTTGGTTGTGGGGTTACCCTATGCAGATTATGATGGCAAATTGGATACGGGGCGCGTTTATGTTTTTCATGGTTCATCAGATGGTTTGGGGTCAATCTTCTCCACTACGCATAGAACGGGGACTGTAGGCGCCCGGATTGGCTGGTCGGTTGCAGGGGCGGATCTGGACGGTGATGGCTATAGCGATTTACTTCTGGGGGCGCCTACGCGAACCAACTGGCTGAATGAGGAAGGATATGTATATGTGCATTATGGATCGACCGGGGGTGCAGCTCAAAATTCAAACTGGAGTGTCAGGAGCAATAAGTCCAGTGCCCATTTGGGCTGGTCGGTTGCCCGTGCCGGTGACGTAAATGGAGACGGATTGGATGATGCTATTTTCGGATCCCCTGGTTATAACGATACCGGTGCCGTATTTTTATGGTATGGTTCAACGACCCGAATGACATCGAATCATGAATCGATTTTAAATCATCCGGACAAGTACCTGGTTTTTGAGAGTACTCAGAATGGTGCAGAGATGGGGGGAGATGTGGCATCAGCCGGGGATGCGACCGGGGATGGAACCGCAGGAATTCTCATTGGTATGCCCGGTTACGATGTGGATGCTGTCACAGATGCCGGGCGCGTCAGGATATTGTACAATCCTGTTGAGGCATCGTATGTCATTGATGAAGATTTTATTCATTATGGATATCTCGGGGATGTCTATGGAAATGCCAGCTGGGCAGATTTTCGCCGCAATATTTCATTGACGTGGAGTAATACCAATCAGCAGGGTTCCTGGTCGTTTCATCCGCATGCCCCGCTTCAAGCGTTTACGGCTGCGTATGACCAGTATATAGGCGAGGGTACCGGGGCAGATGGCATGTGTTTTGTATATCAGGCCAATGCCAACAAGTCTTTTGGTGAACAGGGTGTTTCCGGTGCCGATGGTCTGGTCGTAACCTTCAGGACATATACCGATAATATTAGCGAGATCAAATATAATGGGGCGGTATTAAATAGTGTTTCAAGAACAGATTTGCGCACTGATTCGTGGATTCCGGTAGAGGTTAGAGTGGACAAATATGGCCGTTGTACAGTGCAATGGAATGGTATTACTCTCCACAATGCGGTACAGCTGCCGGACTGGTCGCCTCAAGAGGATTGGTATATGGGCATGGGTGCGCGTACGGGCAATTCTACAGATAAACATATGATCGATAATTTTCATGTTGATACCAGCTATATTCGATCCACATCGGATCGTCCGTACCGTTACAGACCGCTACGCTATGATGGCACACCAATTTCATATCTTGGCTTTTCGGACAGTTATACAGGTTTCAAGTTGTCTGTCATCGGGGGGGCGCCTCAATTAAGTTCACGCATGGCTATTGAAGTGGAAGTAAAACCCTTCGGAATTTCTTTCGATGGTACAGGCACGCTGATATCGCCTTTTGTGACGCCCGTTTCCGGTAATACAACGGTCGTGGAAGTTCCCGTTGAGGGATTGGATCCCGGTACGCGATACCATTGGCGTGCTCGTTCCCGTTCTATGCCGATTGCCGTTGATACGCCCGTGCCGGGGAAGAGTGCCTGGGTGTCGCCGCCGAATCGTGGAAACCGTGCTGCTATGGTCAGCACGCAGTACGATTTAGAACCGCCAACTATTACCTTACTGGGTGATGCAGAACTTACATGGGATGTGTTGACAGCCTATACGGATCCCGGGGCAACCGCATTTGATACTTTTGAAGGTGATCTCACCGCGCAAATTATAGTTGCTAATACGGTTGATGCAGATGTGGTAGGTGTGTATACGGTAACTTATAACATAACAGATGCTTCGGGTAATAGGGCGATCGAGGTTATTCGTACGGTAACCATAGCAGATAGGGTGCCTCCGGTAATTACAATTACGGGCGATAATCCACTTGAGATAGACGTTAATGATGGTGTCTACAACGATCCCGGTGCGACAGCGGACGATAATTATGACGGCGATATAACGGGTAGTATTACTGTGGAAAACCTTGTGGAACCGACTGTGACGGGTTCCTATACGGTGACTTACAATGTGGAGGATGCCTCCGGGAATCTATCCAGCGCCGTGCGTTCTGTGATTGTACGAGACTATGATATTCCCACAATTGAGTTGCTCGGAGATGTGTTGAGCAGGGTACCGGTTTTTACTGTTGACTGCTATACGGAATTAGGCGCCAATGCGTATGATAATTATGATGACAATGCATTTCTCAGTACCCAGATTGTGATTACAGGTACCGTGGACTGTGATATTGTTTTTGATTATCCCATTACTTATACTGTGGTGGATTCGTCCGGTAATCCTGCGGAAGCAGTGACACGTACAGTGCAGGTTTATGATGATGCGGCGCCGGAAATCACAGTACTGGGAACGAACCCGATAACGGTGCCGCAAAATGTTCCTTATGTGGATGCAGGTGCTTCAGCACTGGATATTTATGAGGGCGATATTTCTCCCCTTATCGTGACGACCAATCAGGTAGATACGGATACGGTGGGTACGTATACGGTTATTTACACCGTGAGCGATGGCAGTGGCAACGAAGCCACCCCAAAAATACGTACGGTGTTTGTGGGCGATCAGCAGAATCCCGTAATTCATCTTACCGGTGCCAATCCGCAGCAGGTGGAACTTGGAGATACGTATGTGGAACCGGGGTATCAGTCTCATGATTCACAGGATGGTGATATAACGGCTTCCGTGGTGGTGACTGGTGTTGTGGATACCGGTACTGTAGGTTCCTATCAGCGTACGTATACGGTGCAGGACAGTAACACCAACACTGCGGAAAAAATACGTACTGTAGAAGTGGTTTATGAAGGATCGCCGGATATAACCCTTCTGGGTGATAATCCATATACCGCACCGTGGGATGTTCCCTATGAAGAGCCGGGCGCGGTTGCGTGGGATGAGCTGGATGGTGAGCTGACCGCTTCTATTGTGATTGATAGCAGTAGTGTGGATACGGGCATTGTTGGTTCCTATGAGGTTACTTATGATGTGCAGAATAGCCTTGCTGTACCTGCAGTGCAGCAGGTGCGTACCGTTCTTGTTGCTGACACGGAATCTCCTGTACTTGCGTTAGTGGGTGAGACGCCCATGACCCTTGCCCTTGGTGATGCGTATGTGGAGCCGGGTGCCACCGCCCTGGATAATTTTGATGGTGACGTAAGTGCTTCTATTGTAACTACGGGTACTGTAAATGTGGATGTTTTTGGGGTGTACAGTGTTGTCTATACGGTTACTGACTCCAGTGGCAACACGGCAACTGCCAAACGTACCGTCTATGTTCGGGATGAATTGGCAGAGGCGGCACAGGATACCTGGAATCTCTTGCCGGATCCGCCTGCAAATGATGTGCGTGATATGGCCTTTGATATAAACGGGACGCTTTGGCTGGTTGCCGGAGAACCGTTGACCCATGAATGGCAGACGAATACGGAAGTTATTGGTGATGAGATTCGCCATTATGAGCGCCTTGATGCTTCTGCATCGGAAAATGCTTTATTATGCTGGAGGGACGAGGTTTGGACTGTGTATACTCCGGAAGATATTGGTGTACCCGGTGCATGGATTACATCAGTATCCGTGTCGGGAACGGATGTTTATGTGGGTACAAGCACTGGATTAGTGCTGCTGAACAGTGATACATTCCCGCCTGAAACGACAGTAAATACGATGACTGAGGGGCTTGTCGGGAATTGGGTCAGTGATGTGGATGCAGATCCGCTTTCTGGTATGGTATGGGTAGCCCATCAGGGTAGTGTGTTTTATAGGCTTCATGAAACGGCTGTGAAACGGTTCTGGGAAAGCCCGGGTGGGGTCAGTGTATGGAATGGTGTGGTTTGGACAGCCTTTGCGGCTTCCCGCGATAATTATGGACATTGGGAAACAATTCGCGGTGCACAAATTTCAAGTGTTCATGGTTTGACAGGCGGTCTTTTTCGTACAGGAACCGAAGAAGGAATTTCCTTGTTCAGCGGTTCTTCCTGGCAATATGAAACCTTGGATACCGGTATGCCCGGTGTACCTGTCAATGCTATGGATACAGATACGGTGACCCGCCTCTGGATGGCAACAGGTAGCGGCGCCGCATTTATGCGTGACAGGGTATGGACAACATTCACTGCGGAGAATTCTGTGCTGCCTGCCAATGAGGTGGATGATCTGCTGGTTACAGCAGCGGGCGATATCTGGTTTGCCACAGCAGGCGGACTGGCATCGTATACACCGGACCTGTTGGTGTGGCGCCTTTATACCGAAGCAGGGGCGGGGAGTGCGCGGGCACTTACCACGGATATTAGCGGATCGCTTTGGGCTGCATTGAAAGATATTGATGGTGTAGTTGTTATGCAATTTGTTCCTGAAGTAGCTGTTGCGCTGCTGGCTCCTGAAGACGAAAGTGAATTGCTTTCCGATGAAACAGGTATTCTTGAGGTACCTTTCAGTTGGGAGCCTGTGCCGGGAGCGCAATCTTATGACCTGGTTATTGATGGTGAGTTTGTACAGCGTGTGGATGTAAATGCGGTGTCTTATCTTCTCGAATCGGGCACGCATACCTGGTCGGTGCGTGCAGTATTTTCAAATGGCGTCGCAGGTCCGGAAGCGAATTACCGTACTGTAACCATAATCAATACGCAGATGCCCGATGGTGCGGAATTTTTTCTTATCCATGAAACGCCGATAGTGCCGGGTGATCGTTATGTTTTTAACTATTATTGGAATGGTGAAAACTGGCGTGAAGCATTGCTTGCACCTGGGTATGAACAGAGTCCTTCTGATGCTGTGATTGATCTTGCCGGTAGTAAGTCTCGTAACCTGGTTTCAGCATGGTGGAATGGGAATATGGCAGGTCTGGAACAGTATCCTGCTTCGCTACCGGTTCCCTTTGCAGATCTTAGCTCTGAAGAACCCATGCGGGTGGATATTACCAGTGAGCCAGGTGGGTATATGATGTTTAGGAATGTCCCTCACGATGGTTATCAGTCCGAAATACGTATGTATCAAAAGATAAGCGGCGATGAACAAAGTTCTTTTTTACTTGCTGAGGGTATTGAAGTGGTGGATGTGGCGGGTTTGGATTACGGCCGCATCGCTGTCATGGAAAAATCCGGAGCAGCAAGGGTTATCCGGCAGTACGAACGAGAAGCCTATAACTGTGTTCCGGATCATTTGCCTGATGAGGATGCGACTTTGGGCGGCGGTGTGGCAATGACAGCGCTTGCCGGCGGGGGGTATGCTGTATTGATGGATACCCAGCTGGTGACATTTGATTCTGAAGGCAGCTCAAAAACATTTGACTTGAATTCCGCTTACCTGCAGGCAAATTGTACGCCAATGTTTGCCAAGGATTTGGC
>JAGLCZ010000603.1 GCA_023145975.1 Candidatus Hydrogenedentota bacterium
TTCAATCCACGCAAGGATATTCAAGAGCCATATATCAAGAGGGGATACCTGTAACAAGATATACCAAGCGATAATAATGACGGCGAAAAATATTATTTTCGTCCACAGCCGTTTTCCACCTTTAGGCTCAGGCTTATCTTCTATGTTATTTGCAAGTGTCATGTCTGCTCTTTATGACTGAAAGGTATTCAAGAAAAGGGCTGTAGCCCTTTTTCTTGAACACCTATAATACATGTTGTAGTTGCATCTAAAATTTTTAATCAATCAGGTGTTCGTGTTTAAGTTCAATAATATCCAGCAGAAATTCCCGTACTTGTTTTCCGTTGAGAATAAAAGGATCGAACTTGCCGCTAGTCGGTGCATATTTGTCGAGGATTTTCTTGTCGAGTACGTTCCTGGACATGAAACCCATGGTCCAATCACCGAAAAGCCTGCTTTCAATCTCGGTGTATTCCAAAAGGGTCAAGTATTGGTGGCGACTATCCCTGCTGATGTGGCTATAAAGCGTATTGACGGCATCCCGCGGACCTTCCAGGCATTGCAGAAAAAAGGACGGATCATAGCATAATATGCCTGTAATCCCTTGTTTTGTGTTACGTGCGCGTGAAATAGTTAGTATTTTTTCAAGTGATTCTATATCACACTCCTCAGTCATTGCACTGACATATATTAACCTTACAAGTTGGCTTTTTTCTTTGCTTTCCCCTTTAACTTTAACAAAATCCAGGAGGAAGTTTCGTACTTGCCTTCCATCTAGAAGATAAGGGTCGAATTTGACGCCGCCAGGGGTATGTTTTTCAAGGAGTTTCCTGTCGAGTTTATTATTGGATAGGGAACCCATGATCCAATCGGCGAAAAGCCTGTTTTCAATGTCGACATATTCTAAAATGGTCAGGTATTGATGGCGTTGATCCCCACTGATGTAGGTGTATAGGGTGTTGATGGTATCCCGTGGCCCTTCCAGACATTGCAGAAAAAAGGAGGGCCCATGGCATAACGCACCTGTAATGCCTTGTTTTTCGTTTTTGATGCGCGAAGCAGTTTCTATATCTTC
The DNA here is from genome assembly GCA_023145975.1 of Candidatus Hydrogenedentota bacterium. Classification (GTDB taxonomy): domain Bacteria; phylum Hydrogenedentota; class Hydrogenedentia; order Hydrogenedentales; family CAITNO01; genus SLFT01. The sequence continues at coordinate 1,055 of JAGLCZ010000603.1, forward strand.
AAGTTCTTTTGCATCGCATTCTTTTGTCATTACGCTGACATATATTAATCTTACGAGTTTATCGTGATCTTTGGTTTCCATCTTCTTATTCCTTTTCATGGTTATCTATTTTTCAACAGTGCCTTCTATAGCATAACATTTATTGCAGGCATTAAGATTCCCGTCGTCCATATTGTACCTCGAAAAAAAATGCCTGCGTGGAATTGTATACACAAAGAAAAAATATACAGGGCAGCTTTCCTGGAAAGTAAAATAAAACAGCATGAGGCGTTTTGGCAGGAAGGCAGATCACATCTGATCTTGATTCCTGCAGAAACCAAGATCCTTCTGATTTACAAAATCTTCCTGTATCATTTCGTAATCCATGGCTCAGGTGGAAATCGGAAATACGTTGTTATACCATCGTTACGTCATAACCCAGGTATTTCTCGAAGGCTTCCTGTACCGGGGCGCTCACCAGTCCCGGGGTGAGTGCTGTGTGATGGCGATGCCCTGCGAGGCCGATGGTATGTAATGTTTCCTGCATGTCTGGAAACTGTGCCACACCGGCACACCCAAAGAAGTTTGCCGGGATCGGATCTTTGGTGAATTCGCCTTCACCCAGGTAAAATTTTAGCTGACCTTCTTCAGTAATCAGATTGCCAAAAGAAAACGCGCCAGGTTTGATGCGGCCCACATTACAGCCGTAGGAACAGCCCTTACCTACTTCATTAGCAAGGATGGCATGGTCAGTGATCGTACCTTTTGCAGTCATCATCGCCTGAGGTACAGGGCCGCAATGGAACAGGATACACTTGTTATCATCATCACCATAGTTGTTATTCCAGTCGAGACAAGTGGCCACATTACCCGAAGCGCTACGCAGTGCATGCATGGTAATCGCACTGCCGATATCCACCTCACAGCCTACTGGAATACCGCGATTGTTCATTTCACTCAGCAGAACACAGCAGGAGATGCCGTACTGCCGCTGCATCTCTATCCAGCAGCGTACTGCCAGTGCATCCAATTTCATCTCATCTACCAGTGCGTCCAATACCACACCAAGACGGGTAATGGTAGCAAAAGATTTTTTTGGAACCCCTTTCCAATTTGAGTAGTTTTGGAGTACCTTGGCCTTTTTCACAACATCCTTGTCGGACATTTTGAGTGCCTGCATACGGGCGAATACATCCGACATATCCATCGTTTCCATAGTGATGCCATGGCGCTGCAAAGCGAGTTCATCGATACGCACTGTTTTGAAAGCGGTAGTACGCGCTCCGATAGCGCCAACCGTCATATTACTCATTGCCTTATGTACGCGGCATAGGCGATCGAAGTATTCGATATTTTCAATAAAGCGCGGGCTTTTCGGATGTACTGTATGCGGTTTGAGTGCAGTGAATTTTACACCATACTGACAGAACACATCCATGATGGAAAACTTACCGCAAAATGCGTCCCGTCGTACGGCAGGTGCCATCTTGTCGAGATCATCGGGGTAAGCCTGAACGAGAATGGGTACACCTGCTTCCTTGAGGGCTGCCACGGCGCCGGTCTCGTCCCCGAAATTAGGAAGACATAGAATTACACCATCATATTTTCCAAAATTACGACGCAGAAAATTAGCATATACTTCGCCTTCTGCAGGAGTTTCCACTGCACCGTGTCGCGTTTTCTTCGCATCCAGAACCAGGGTCTTGTGTCCCAGCTTTTTTAAAACTTCAGTCATTTCCTTGCGTGCACCTGCCTGAAGCGATGCGGGGAAAAAACCACGGTTTCCAAACAGTATTGCAAAACGACTCTTTTCTTCTTTCATGCTGATTTCCTTTCTTACGGGCAGGCTGCTGCACACCGTGTTGAGAATATTTAATCAATACATTAATTTTCAAAGTAGATACCGCGTACGTACCACTGGGATTATATTTCCATGCAATACAATTGTATAACTATACCGACTTTGTATCCTGAAAGTCCAAGAAGTGTTTTGTGAAGAATACGCCATTGGAAAATATGAGGAGATACTCCGTGAATTCAA
>JAGLCZ010000604.1 GCA_023145975.1 Candidatus Hydrogenedentota bacterium
CAGGAATTGGATGATGCGGAAGTTTTGATCGAGATGGCAGCTGAAGAGGAAGACGCATCGGTTAGTACTGAAATTACAGAACAAATTAAAAGCATCGAAAGTAAATTGTATAGATTAGAAATGAACAGTTTGTTCATGGATGCACGGGATAGTCACCCGGCAATTGTCAGTATACATCCCGGCGCAGGGGGAACAGAGTCCTGTGATTGGGCTGAAATGCTGTATCGTATGATGACGAGGTTTTGTGAACAACGTTCTTTTGATATAGAGGTATTGGACTATCAGCCCGGAGATGAGGCAGGACTAAAAAGTGTTACTTTACGGGTTGCAGGCCCCTTTTGCTATGGTACTCTAAAATCTGAAGAGGGGGTGCATCGTCTGGTGCGTATATCTCCTTTTGATTCCAATGCCCGTCGCCATACTTCCTTTTCCGCCATAGAGATATTGGCAGAAGTGGATGACAGTATTGATATTGAGATTAAAGAAGATGATGTGAAGCTGGATGTGTTCAGATCCAGTGGTGCAGGGGGACAAAAAGTAAACAAGACCAGCAGCGCAGTACGTCTTACCCATTTGCCAACCGGCATTGTGGTGTCATGTCAAAACGAACGGTCGCAGCATCGTAATCGGGAAACAGCCCTGGGGATGCTAAAAGCCAAACTTTATGATATTGAGGTAAAGCGGCAGGAAGCGGAATTGAACGCACAACGCGAAGGGCAGCAGGATGTTGCCTGGGGCAGTCAGATACGCAGTTATGTACTGCATCCCTATCAGATGATTAAAGACCATCGTACAAATGCTGAGACAGGAAATGTGACACGTGTACTTGATGGTGATTTGGATATGTTTATTGAAGCTTATCTGAAATGGAATTTAGAACGTAGAAGCCGTAAAAACAAGTAAATACCGCATGAAATGCGGCAAAGAAATTCGGAGCACAATATTATGTCAACAGATGTAACCCAAAATCAGGATGGAAATGAAACAGAAGTACGAGGTGGTGAAGCAGAATTGCGACGTCATCGTATTGCTAAGTTGGAGCGAATTCGTGAACGTAATGATGATCCGTATAAATATGTTTTTGAAAGAAGCCATATTATACGTGTTGCTCGTCAGGAATTTGAAGATATTGAGAAAGTTGCAACCGAAGAAGCGCCTGCTGCTTTACCTGCACAACTGGCAGGACGCCTGGTAGCACGACGAGTGCAGGGGAAAAGCACCTTCATGGATATCCGTGACGAACAGGGACGTATCCAGATATTTCTCGGATTAAAGCAAGTGGGGGAAGAATCTTATGAGGCTTCCAAAGATTTAGATATTGGCGATTATATTGGTGTTTCCGGCACGGTAAAACGAACCCGTCGCGGTGAAATAACAATATTTGCTGAACGTTATGAATTATTATCAAAATCCTTACGGCCTGCTGCTGAAAAATTCCATGGGTTATCGAATGTTGAGACTCGTTATCGGCATCGGTACTTAGATATGGTCGCGAATCCGGAGGTACTCGAAGTTTTTCGTAAACGCATTCTTATGGTTCAAATCATGCGTGAATGGCTTATCTCTCGCGGTTATTTAGAAGTGGAAACCCCCATGCTTCATCCTATTCCCGGAGGTGCCACAGCCAGACCGTTTAT
>JAGLCZ010000605.1 GCA_023145975.1 Candidatus Hydrogenedentota bacterium
ATGAAATCCCGTTGGGATTTTGAATACAAAATACACAGTCATCCCATAGGATTTTTCCTAAAACCCCTTATTTTATTGGGGTTTTACAACGTAATTCTCTAAAAATAGTTCTCACGGCATCCCATAGACTTCTCAACATATGTAAATATCTTACTTTTTAGTGCTTACAAAAATTCCTATGGGACAGCTGAATACAAAATACCAATCCTATCCGATAGAAAAGGTATGGATAAGGACAAAAATTGAATTTGGGTATGCAAGCCGGGAATTGCAGCGTGTTCTGACTTGTCGCGCAATTGAGATGTGTATGGGGGACAGGAATGTCCCCCACTCCAGGGGAAATTAAGGTATGCCCGCCCGATTATAATTTTGTATCGATTTACCGGGGAAAAGAAGATTTTGCGATTTTCTTATAGTATTTGCTATAGTATACCCACTAAATACAAGTGGACTTCTTATGAATACTTCTGTTGAAGATTTAGATCGGGCACTACGGCTGTTGAGCGGACACCTGCGGTTAATGAATGCAGATCCCATTCACATGGTGGTCTGTGGCGGTGCAGCCCTGCTTGCACGACAGTTGATCGGCCGCCCGACACAGGATGTAGATCTGGTCGCCTTTTTGGATGAGCAGGAGGAGTTAATATCGCCGTCCCCCTTTCCCGATGCCCTGGAAAAGGCGGCACACGCAGTCGCTAAGACATTGGACTTGCCCCTGGACTGGTTAAATAATGCTGCCAGTTGTGATGAGGCGGGACTATTTCAGCGCGGGCTGCCTGCCGGACTGCAGTCGCGCCTGATTCGTCGCGACTATGGCGATGCAGTTCATGCCTATTTCATAAGCCGCCTGGATCAGATACACTTTAAACTGCTCGCAGCAGTGAATGTGGGTGGACGTCATTTGACCGATTTGATGCAGCTGCATCCGAAGTCTATAGAGTTGGAACAAGCGGCGCGCTGGACGATACTGCGCGATAATTCGGAACCTTTTGTACATTCGCTGAAAAGCGTATTAGAAAGCCTCGGATATGTCGACATCGCTGAAAAACTACCGGGATAATGCACTGGACGATATGCTGAACTACCTCTGGCGGCAATGGAGCGCACTGGGCGTACCCGGCTACAGAGGTAAAACGGACGAATGTGCCGTTGTCGATCCGGAAGCGACCCTGGCATTAACCTGTACCTTTGGACGTTATGATCCACGCCTGTTCGATGAAGCCCTGAACTGGCTCCTGCAATATGAACGCTTCATCAACGTACAGCGTCTACACACGCTGTTCCGTAAAAATATATTTTCCGGTAAAACAACGCTGGCGGCAATCGCTGCCACTCTTCAAGGCAAGAACCGCCGCTCCCGCTGGCGTCTGTTCCGTAAGTTTGCCGAAACGAATGACACAACACACCCCTTTTTCCTGTTGCCAAGTGGAAAAAACGTACCGGTGGGCACCGTCCACGATCCCATTTTTGAACGATTAGGTTGGCAGCGGGATCTGCTGCAGGAACGTAAACACAGCATATTTCGCGCACACGGCGCGGGATCGCTGTTGTTGCGTATGCGCGCATTACTGGGGGTGAATGCCCGTTGTGAAATTCTGCTGTACCTGATGATCCATACTACGGGCTATCCCAGCGAAATTGCAGCAGAAACCCATTACGCGCAGAAAACCGTACATGACGCACTCAACGACATGGTCATTTCAGGATATCTCAGTTCCAAACGGAAAAGACGGGAACGGCTCTGCCGCGTCAACGGGGATCAGCTGCCCACTGCACTGCTGGACGCAGTAGAAGCACCGACGTGGATCAATTGGCCGGTAATGCTGGGCGCTTTGGAAACCGCCTGGTGCAGTCTCGACACACTCGCTGCGGCTGAAACCGAAGAAGAATTGCAGCGAAGCTGCGTTCGGGACATTGCAGAAACACTTGTGGATACGCTGTACAGCAAACGTAACCTGCCGACACTGACTGCACCGGACCCGCGTTCGTTACC
>JAGLCZ010000606.1 GCA_023145975.1 Candidatus Hydrogenedentota bacterium
CCTTGACGTAAAGAAAACTTCAGGAAGCAGGCGTTTCGTTCGGTGCTGGAACCGCATTATCAAGATCATCCAATACGGGACATAATTTAGAGCACCGTTTTTTTACTTCTTCTTTAAACACCTCAATCTTTGGTTCTACGCTTTTTGTGATATATGGACAGATCATCAGCCGCAATAGCGCCGAATAATTGAGACGGAATTTGATAGTGTCACCCACAGCTAACCCACCGGGATCATCCCCAAGATTCACAGCTGTAATATCGCTGCTCGCTCCGGCAATCTGGTGTTCCGGGTTTATGGGCGTCAGCCCGGTAATGTCTGTATCGAGTTGTCCCACACCGACAAGGGCACGATAGCCCCGTTGTCCCGGTGTAGGATCGCTTGATGAATTGGACTGGTCCTGGGCAAATGGTGCTATGCTGGGCGTCTCGGCTAATGTAGTCAGCTCTTTTTCCTTCAGTTCCACAATTTCAGCGCGAAGCAGCATGACATCATCACGCAGTTTGGGTAAAGTACCCCCATTTATTAAATCTGTGCCCAAAAAAAGTGCTTCACCAATGCGAAAATGATTAATGCCTTTCGGCACGCGCCCTTCCGCTAACAAGGGCAAGGTCGCACTTGAACCAGCAGAAATAAGAGGCAGCTTATGACCAAATTTCAATTCCAGTAACTCCCGATACAATACCAGCTGCATCAGTTGGTCCATATTGGGTGCCACACCTGCCAGACAGCCCAGATTTGCACCTATGCCCAGCACTTCAATATGAGGAAAATTGAATACCGATTCATAAAATTTAACCAGGGAACCGGGTAAAATCCCTTCACGCAAGTCGCCCAATTCAATCATGATTATCACATGGTGCGTCTTGTTCCGTTTCTTTGCTTCTTTTTCCAGCGCAGCAATGGTTCCAATCTCACTGTTAAGACTCACCGAAGAAAGGCTTATCACTTCCTCAATGACAGAGGGCCCCGGGACCCGCAAATACCACCCTTCATAGTCCGGGAATATGCGCTTCACCGTGTCCAGATTTGACAGACGGGAATCGCCCATGGAAGTTGCGCCTATGTATTTCAACGCATTCAACGTGTCTTCATGACCGCATAGCACTTTCGTAACTACGGTCCACGAAGCGTGATGCTTTTCCATCCATTGGTTGATAACTTTAAAGTTATACAGCAATGCTTCAAGATTTATGGTTACCCGATTCATTTTTCCCACCTCATTTCTGCATATTTACTTGAAAAACCCATTCGTTCGTACAGCCGTTTCGCAGGATTGTCATATTCAACATGTAGTTTTATATTGCCGCTGCACAGATCTTGTGCGTGGCGTATCAGGTGTGCGCCAATGCCGCGCCCGCGAACGGCGCCATCCACAGCAACAAACAACAACAGGTGTTCCGGTACATAACCGCTCATGCCTGTGTTCAATATGACCAACACACCCACCACTTTTTTTCTCATCTTCGCCAGCAGCACAAAACCGCCTTTTTCTTCTGACGAGGAAAAGGCATAGTCCAGACCTTGCAAAATATCCTCAACAGTATCTTCATAGGGCCGCAAATGCTCATTGAGGAAACAAGACAAAAATTTCCGGGTCATGCCTTCAGGCAAATCTTCATCCGTGTGTATTTCATGAAGAACAAGCGCAATACATTCAGTATCTTCCGGCGGTGATTGGGGCAGTTCTTTTTCTAACAACATTTTATATGGGGCGATGAAGCTATCGGGTCGGGAAATCCCTTCCGCTGCTTCTGTGCCGTCCTCTGCCTGAAAGGCCTCTTTCGGAGAACCGTTCATCATGGTTGCGAGTCGTGATAAGGATGCCAGCATTTGCGCCTGCTCCCATTGCTTCAGGTCCGCCAGGGATGCAAGAAATTTTTCCTGCAGGAGAGGAGGTGCCTCTGTACACAGGGTACACCCTGTTTCCGTGCTGGACAGCAGCACTTGTCGCCTATCCTTGCCATTCCTGTTCCTGACAACCAGTCCCCGCTGTTCGAGTCGGTCAACAATGCCTGTTACTGTGGCATTACTCAAACTTGCATGTTTCGCCAGCGATCCAATAGAAATTACATCTTGACGTACTATTTCACGCAACAGTACCAGCTGGGGACTTGTAAGAGTGCAGCTGCGGTGCAATTGTCGGGAATGCAAATCCATAGCCCGAACGATTTTTCGAAGCTGCACCAATATTTCATCGCTAATCTCTGTATTTTCAATTGACATAAGGGTACTTTTTAGATGTTTTGAACACTGAATATCATACCACAAAGCATCTAAATCTGCAACATTAGACTGAAAACACCGTG
>JAGLCZ010000607.1 GCA_023145975.1 Candidatus Hydrogenedentota bacterium
ATGATGTTTATTTTCATGATACGCTATTCCTCTTGGTTGTTCAGGAAAATCATGAGATATCCTGAAATTAGCAGAACCTAGTTAGATTGTCTCCTATTGTACCTGTTTTTGAGGGACAATTGCAGAAAATTACAGCGCGGATTTTTTATTCAAAAATACAAACGGAAAAGTAGAAGCCGACGACGATCCTATACGTCCATTACCGTCTCGCTTTCGGCAGTGAACTAGAACAAATAACATAAATTGGAACATCCAAAAGTCTCCCTTGCAAGGGGGTGCCGCTTCAGCGGTGGGGGATGTCTGTGCCAACGGATTGATGTTGGCATTCACTCTTTCGCTGTGACGGTAAACTCATACACTGACCGTGCAGGTTGCTTCGTCGCCGAAGTTGCCGTAGCCGCCTACCTTGCCGATGTAGCGGGCGCGGTAAGCGTAGGTGGTCGGTGTCGTATCTTTTACAACGTGGAGGAAGGGGGATTCGGTCTCTATGCCGATGGGGGTCCACAGCGCATTATCCTGCGGGATGCCGCCGCGGGCACATTGTATTTCACAGCCGAAGGTGCCTGCCGGGCGGGCGTTACGCCGTTCGTTGCCCGGGTTCGGGCCCCAATGGACAGTGACCTGATGGCGTATACTGAAATCCAGCCAAAGCATCGGCGGCTCAATCACATGAATGGCATCGCGGTCTGTGGGCGTCGGTTTCCTGTCCGGGATCGTCAATCCGGCCTTCCCGCGATCCTCATCGGTTACGGACGGAGAAGTCTGGAGCATCTGCGCATATTGTCGTGCCATCCTGGTAATCTCCGCACGAACCACATTCTTTTCCGCCGTTGCCGCTTTTGACGTAGCCTTCGCCTTCATATTCGCCTCCATCGCCGCGTCAAATTCCGCCACCTTCGCCGTCAGTTTCGCAAGCGCCGCAGGAGTGAACCCATGGGCAGTACCATGGGCCTGCAGCCATTTATTAAACGCACGGAACCAGAACATCTTGCCCGTGTCCCCATCAGGAATGTAATGCATTGTCATAGGTTAACTGCTCCCATCTTGTTACCAACAAAAGACATTTCGGGATAGTATAGCAACGACCACGGACCATTTGCGAATCGAAGTCGGCTATTGACTGAAATGATTTCATAGGTAAATCAATTGAAAGAAATATTAACAAAATTGAATGAAGCATAAACAAAGTTGAGTAAATATAACACCACAAGGAATGTAATATTACACCAGGAAAATAAAATATAAACTCAAATATAGCAGTTATTGCATGGCATGAATTAATAATTACATGATATGAGTTAAAACTTAACTCACTTGAGGCAATAACAGAAATTCACCTTCAACTCATCCAAAAACATCAATAACCGGGAGCGGGAAAACAACGGATGACACCTGTATAACAGGGGCTTACGCAGTGTTGAATGGAATTAATAGACAGAAAGCAGAGACCTATTATTGGCAGAGCGTTCTTGCCTGACTGGTTTCTATTGATCCGGTGCATACGATTGTTGTGCCTGCGCTGTGTATTCGATGACTGTTATATTTCGCTCATGGGCATATGAGTTAATAGCCGTGTGGTCTTTTGGTCTACCCCTTGCATTAAGCAGGACAAAAAAGCAGTTGCATTCTGGAGCCTGATCGGTAATCAATGCCAATGTGTCGATGTCCTTCTTCGCGTCACGAACGTTGCTCTGAATTTTGACTTCAATGGCCGTGTGGAAGAATTCTACCGGAACGGAACCGAATCTTGCTTCAATTCCTCCTTTCTTGTAGCGGTCTTGAATTGCCTTTGCACTTGCAAACCAGGATGCTCCATCACGGTCAGATAGAACAGTCACATCTACTCTTGGAAGCTTCTTAAGCTCTGATAACTGCGCATTTTGGCTTGATGCTGGTTTGATTTCGCTATGAATCTGAAGGTCTCGATCAGCGAACAACTCTTGGAGTCTGCTCCGAATCTCCGCCACCGTGTCACGTTCAGTTATTGGTAAATTTGAATTTTCGATATCAGAGCCACAGCCCTGCGCGTACTCCCCGCGCAATAGTTCAAGGGTACTACGGATATCAGTGAAGTCGTTGTTCATCGCTGTCTTCTCCTATAGTTCGTTTCTTTATATCTCGTTCTATATTTACCTGATCATAGACGTCCTGACCAGACAAGCACGTGGTAATGTAACATAAATATGCGTGAATAAAAAAAATGAAAATTGTCTTTATGGATATCCTATTATTTTCAGGATAATTGAGGATAAAGATATCACCTGTGATCAGATTGTCGAAAGCGCTTTTAGAATGATTCAACGATTGGCTGAGCCGGGAGACGGTTGATGCCAACCGTCATGGCGAGTATCGGAAATGGTTCGTCTTTGTTATTACCCGTGGATTCCGGTCTTTTCCCTCCTTGTACCTCGGCGGGAACAATAAAGGGCAGTTGCCTATTTGTAGTTGACTTCTGCATGTTAATGGGATAGAACGCTTTCATGCTGAGAATCGCACGCATAGTTGTTGCCGGAGAGGCAC
>JAGLCZ010000608.1 GCA_023145975.1 Candidatus Hydrogenedentota bacterium
CGTGTTATGGTGTAACTTTCCGAAATAGGCGTGAAGGTATCCTTTTCCCACCGGTGCAGGGTGTGCATATTGGGGGAAAAGCGCTGTTGTGTTTTAACAGGACGCAGGTATAACTCTTTTTCATAGTTGTAAACATCGATCATGACCTGTGCTGTTTCGCGGATGGGCATGACTGCTTCATTTGAATGGTTGTCCCGCATGACGGCAAAGTATGCGATGTCGCCTCTGTCGAACAAATAAGGGCAGGTAAGCATGAAAAAGTTGCAGAGCATCTGGTCGCTGAACCAGGTAGCAGCGAGATTGGACAGGGAATCGAATACATAATAGGCGCCGCGGGGTGTATTTTCGATAATGGTGTGTACTGCGTCCAGAAAAGGCTCGAATCCGATGCTGGGGTCGAGGTCATATCGTTCCACACCGCCGTCGCACGTATCAGGGTCGATGAGAGGCGCGTGATTGGCGTATCGTAAATAGATTACCTTGCGTCCCGAACGTATCCCATAGCGACAATAAGGAAGAACAAAGGCCTTATAGTCCTCAGCACGGTCTACGCGCCAGACAACATTGTCGCCTGCTATCAATCCGCGCAGTAGTTGATCCAGTTCTTTCAATCCTGTACCGAGTTTTTGGTCTGAAGACACGGAGATATTCCTTTATAATTAGCGGAGGAGCGCAACATATCTGCTTAGGAGGCGTGCTTTGGCAAACAAATAAAGAACAGCGTACCCGCGATTGGGCGGATACGCTGTTTTACGGTCTCTTCTTTTACGTAGTGCTATACAAGACCCTGATCTAACATTGCATCAGCGACTTTGATGAAGCCCGCAATGTTTGCGCCGGCGACATAATTGCCGGGCTTGCCGTAATCAGCGGCTGCTTCAGCGGACTGGGTATGAACGGCCTTCATAATATCACGAAGGCGGCTGTCTACTTCCTCGCGGGTCCAGTTCGTATGCTGTGCGTTCTGCGCCATTTCCAAACCGGATACGGCTACACCGCCTGCATTCGCCGCTTTACCCGGTCCGAAGAGCACCTTGTTGGCAAGGAACACTTCCACACCTTCGGGATTGGTCGGCATATTGGCGCCTTCAGACACAACCTTACAGCCTTGCTTGACCAACAGCGCTGCGTCGTCACCGCTAATCTCATTTTGCGTGGCACTGGGGAATGCGCAATCGCACGGAATGAACCAGGGGCGTTTCCCTGCGTGATAGGTCGCGCCGTCATAGCGATCGGCATATTCTTTAATGCGGCTGCGGTAGACGTTTTTAAGTTCCATGATGTACGCAAGCTTTTCGGTGTCGATCCCATCGGGATCGTGAATCGTACCATTGGAATCGGAGACGGAAACAGGCTTGCCACCCAGGTCAATCAGTTTTTCGATGGTGTACTGCGCCACATTACCGGAGCCCGAAACCGCGCAGACCTTGCCTTCAAAGTCTTCGTTCTTCGTTTCCAGCATATTTTGGGCGAAGTATACTGAGCCGTAACCCGTCGCTTCGGGACGAATCAGCGAACCACCCCAGCTCAACGCTTTACCCGTGAGTATACCGGTGAACTCATTGCGGATTCGTTTGTACTGACCGAAAAGATAGCCGATTTCACGACCGCCTACCCCGATATCACCGGCGGGCACGTCTGTATTCGGGCCGATGTAGCGCGACAATTCTGTCATGAAGGATTGACAGAAGCGCATGACCTCGTTATCAGACTTTCCTTTCGGATCAAAATCGGATCCGCCCTTACCGCCACCCATAGGTAACGTGGTCAGCGAGTTTTTGAACACCTGTTCAAAGGCGAGGAACTTCAATATGCCGAGATATACGGTGGGATGAAAGCGTAAGCCGCCTTTATACGGACCGATGGCGCCGTTAAATTCGATTCGGAAGCCCCGATTAACCTGTATGCGGTTCTTATCATCAAACCAGGGGACGCGAAACATGATGACGCGCTCCGGTTCTGTGAGACGTTCGAGGATACGGTTCTCTTTATACTCCGGATGACGTTCCATGACGGGCTCAAGTGCGTCCATCACTTCACTCACTGCCTGATGAAACTCCGGTTCTGCAGGATTCTTCTTCAGTACTAACTCGTAGATGTCTTTACTGTAGGACATAACTTGCTCCTTGCGTTTCTAAGACGCATGTTGTTATAAAAAGGGGGCAGTACAATACGTTATTGTGACTTCCTGAACGACGCA
>JAGLCZ010000609.1 GCA_023145975.1 Candidatus Hydrogenedentota bacterium
GCCAATATACTCCAGGAAAAACTGGGCGAAGAACTGGCAAAAGGTACCAAGGCGGGATTAGCACAACAACTGTCAGAAGCCTTGCTCGAAGCGGACGAAGCACGCGAAAAACTGCGCACTATGGAACGTACATCTGAAAATAATACATCTGAAGATATAGATCCTACTGTGACAATAAAAGAGCAAAAAGATGCAATGCAAACCCTATCACCGGAAAAACGAAAAAACCTCACAGATATCCTGGTAACCTCCGGAGCAATTACACAAGAACAAATCCAAAAAGCCCAGACCAAACAAAGAAATCAGCCTGACGCAACATTGACAGGAATCTTGTTGAGCAGTGATATGATTAACGAAGAAGTCCTTGCTGAAGCGATTTCATTACAAAGCGGTATACCAATACTCCCCATCAGTGAAACAACTATTGATGTAAAAACGGTTCAAGAACTTCCGGAACGCATTGCGCGTATGTATTGCTGTATTATTTTGAATTCGTCCAGTAACCAACTTGATGTTGCCATGGCCAATCCCGGAAATCTACTTGCTATCGAAGATATTGAGCGCGTAACGGGAAAACAAGTCAGCCCCTCGATAGCATTACGGTCAGAAATCGAAGAAGCCATTGAGAAATATTACCTGAATCCGTAATACAAGACGTATGCCCCATCCCATTATTACCGTATCTATTTGCTCTCCCCTGCTTCCGGATCCTCCCGATTACTTTCGTGTAAACCAACTGTGATCCAAAAGATACGACCCAAAGTGCGTAACGGTAATGTGGGATTCAAGATCACACTCCACCCATCCTTGAACAACGTCTTCTCATGTACATAAATCAAACAAAGAACTGCACTGACCTGGGTCGTAACCATTGAGAACAAAAAGCACAGTCGGAACCCCCATACCCCCATATACTCGATAATAAATCCTGCCGCCAGAGGAGTCACCCCAAAAGCAAGCGCGGTACATACAGTCCATAACACCGTGTACCCCACCCGATCATGATCCGGGATATGATTTAACATGGCTCTATTGACTGCCACAAAAAATACTGCCGTAAAAATATTTGCAATCAAAACCGTCAATAATAAAATGGCTGGGATTACCGAAGAAGTCATACCCACTATCAGAAAAAGAAGGGGCGCAATAGAGTAAGCAAGTAGTGCTTTTGCCATGGCAAGACCACTCCCCTTTTTCTCTGTAAAACGTGCCCACGAACCCACCGTAAGCAAAATCCCCAGTCCTCCCAACGCTGATAAACTTATATTCATACTGTCGCGCACGCCCAACACATCACGCAGATACATCACATACGCGGCACCGAACCAAACCAAACCGGAAATGGAAAGAATCGTAACAGCCATAAAGGATGTAAATGTGCGGTCTGCTGCAG
>JAGLCZ010000061.1 GCA_023145975.1 Candidatus Hydrogenedentota bacterium
CTGATACGCCTAAGACAACCCCACCCCGTGCAGAAATTATTGTTGAGTCAGAAGAAGAAGCGCGGGTAGCGGCAGAATTGCTTGATAAAGCGCGGGAAGACGGTACACACGCTGAGGGGAAACTTGCCGCAGCGGAACATCGTCGTGAGGAAGAGGAACGAAGGCGGGTTACTCGCGAAAAAGAACGGCAGGAAAAGAAAGTCCAGGGACCGGTCGTGTCAGATATTGCACCGGATCCAGAGGTTGTTGCTGCGGTGATGCGGCGCAATGAAGATCGTAAACGTAAGGCTGAGGAGGATAAAGCACGCCGTCAGCGGCGACGCCCTGCCGGTTCAGAAAGAAAGAAGCCTTTATCGGCACCCATATCGGAACCTCTTGCACCTGTAGCCCCGGTGGTAGCATCCCCAAATAAAACAAAGGGGAAACCGGACCAAAGCGGATTGAGCAAAACAGCGCGCAAGAAAGCCAAGCGTGCGGAGCGCAATCGTCTTCGTGCGGAAAATAGTCGTCGTGAAGCAGCAGAGGCGGTAAAGAATTTCCAGGCGGGTACCATTACAGGTGGGTCGCGCAAAAAACGCAGACGGCGGCGTGATGAACAAATGGTTGAAACGACTGAGCAGCAGGTTTTGGGCGGTGGCATTATCGAGGTAGATGAAATGGTTACCGTACAGATATTGGCCAATCTGATGGATATGCCTGTTACGGATCTTATCTTGACTCTGATGGATGAAGATATGTCCGCTACTAAAAATCAAACGCTGGATATGGCGGTCGTTCGGTTAATCGCGGGGAAATTTAATTTCGAAGTTCGCGTAGTCATTCCGGAAGAAGAGGAATTATTTGCTGAAGAGAAGGATGATCCCGCCCAGTTACAGGGACGGCCGCCGGTGGTTACGGTCATGGGGCATGTGGATCACGGAAAAACTTCTTTACTGGATGTAATACGTTCTGCCAAAGTTGCCGAGGGAGAAGCGGGTGGTATTACACAGCACATTGCCGCATACGATATTGAAGTATCCGATGGGCGAGTAACATTTCTGGATACTCCCGGACATCAGGCCTTTACGGAAATGCGTGCCCGGGGTGCTCATGTTACGGATGTAGTTGTACTGGTAGTTGCCGCCAATGACGGGGTTAAGCCACAGACCATTGAAGCAATCGATCATGCGCAGGCAGCAGAAGTACCTATTGTGGTTGCCATCAATAAATGCGATCTTGATAATGCACAGCCCGATCGTGTGCGGCAGGAATTATCGCAGCATGGTTTGGTTGATGATGCCTGGGGCGGTAAGACTATTATGCGTGATATTTCCGCCAAGATGAACCAGGGTATAGATGAATTGATGGAATTGCTGGTGCTTCAAACTGACATGCTTGAACTGAAAGCCAATCCCGAGAAGCGTGCCCGTGGAACTATTGTGGAATCTGAGATAGCAGTTGGTTTAGGACCGGTGGCATGGGTGTTGGTACAGAATGGTACCTTGCGCATTGGCGATATTTTCCTGGCGGGAACGACTTATGGGCGTGTGCGTTCCATGATCACCTGCCGCAACGAGAATGTGGAGGAAGCGGGTCCGTCCACACCGGTTCTTGTTACAGGTTTTGATGCACCTCCCGATGCAGGCGATATTTTTATTACGGTGCCGGAAGAGCGGGTAGCGCGTAATATTGCGGAGCAGCGTGCGTCACGCCTTAAGTTGAAGCGGAGTACGGCAAGTAAACACATGACGCTTGAAGATTTCCATGCGCATTTTGATGGTAAGGAACAAAAGAAACTTAAGATGATTATCAAATCTGATGTGCAGGGATCGGTTGATGTACTGCGCACCAGTTTTGCAAAAATGGGCAACGAAGAGGTGTCCATCAATGTGATTCATTCGGGGGTGGGCGGTATCAACGAATCCGATGTAGTATTGGCAGAAGCCAGTGATGCAGTTATAATTGGATTCCATGTAACAGCCAATGCCAAAGTACAAAAACTGGCAGAGCAGGTGGGTGTTGACGTTCATACTTACAGAATTATTTACGAAGCACTGGATGAAGTGCGAAGTTCGCTGGAAGGTATGTTGACACCGGATCAAAAAGAGATCATACTGGGTCATGCCGAGGTACGACAGATTTTCGCGTCCTCTGCATTGGGCAATATTGCGGGTTGTTATCAGACCGATGGCGAGTCACAGAGAAATGCTTCTGCCCGGCTTGTACGGGATGGTGTTGTTATTTACGAAGGAAATATATCGTCGCTGCGTCGCAAAAAAGATGATGCCCGTTCTGTTGCTACCGGCTTCGAATGCGGTATTAAACTTGAGAAATATAATGATATCCACATTGGAGATATCATCGAAGTATTTAAGGTCGAACTCGTTGCTAAAACACTCAAAGAGGAAATGCAGTGACCATTGGGGTGCTGAAGCCCGATATCCTGATTTTTACGGCATGATCGATTAAAGATAAAAGACGCGTAGTTAAGAGCCTTAAGGAGCGACTTCGTAATCATTTCAATTGATCAGTGGCAGCGAATTTGTATTGTGGTATGTATTATGAGCAATGATTTTCGGCATGTGAATAGTCGGTTGAGCAGCGGTGTTAATTATGTCTCCTTGAGCAGTGGTGCGGAACAGGCTGATTACAGGATTGAAATGTTATGAAATTCAAGGGCAGACCCGTGCGCGTCGCCGCACTCATCAAAGAAGAAGTTGCAAAACTATTGACGAACGGGTTGAAGGATCCGCGCATTGGTTTTGTGTCGGTTATGGCTGTGCGTATGTCCAAAGATTTGCATTATGCCAATGTATATGTGAGCCTTTTCGGCACGGAAGCTGAGCGAAAAAGCTCGATCATCGGGCTGCAGCGTTCTGCAGGATGGATACGCGGTGAGATGGGTAAATATCTGCATACCCGTGTAACCCCGAAAATCCGTTTTTTTCCAGATGATACCTTGGACAAAGTCTACCAGCTTGAAGAAGTATTTGATGAGATTCATGCAGAGCAGCGACAACAGCCCATGTTTCAACTGTCCTTCGAGGAAGTTCTGGCGACCCTTCGGGAAAGAAATATATTCTATCTTGTTTGCCATGAAAATCCGGATGGAGATGCCATTGGAACCATGCTTGCTATGCGACTGCTGTTGCAGGCAATGGGTAAGACAAATATCACCTGCGCAGCAGCCGATCCTGTACCCCTCATGTATCAAGAATTACCGGGTGCGAAAACGATAAAGAATGCCGGGACGGTGCCGCCTGATTATGATCTTGCAATTTTATTGGATTGTGGACGTTATGATCGTATCGGTGCACTTGCCGAACATATTACCGCGGGAAAGCGAGCTCTCATTATTGATCATCACCTCGAATCGGGAGAGCCGGGTACGTCGGGTTTTGTTGATCCTTCTTATGCGTCTACCGGCGAGATTATGGCGGAGTTGTTTGATGCAGCAGAAGTACCGATATCTCAGGATGCGGCATTGTGCCTGTATACGGCAGTGGTTACGGATACGGGATGTTTTCGATTTTCAAATACATCGGAACGCACCCATCATATTGCCGGCCGTTTGTTGGAAACGGGTATTGATACACATGTGTGGAACAAGAAGTTTTTTAGTGATATGAACCGTAGAAAGTTTGAGTTGTTACGGCTTGCTCTTTCCCGGGTGGTGTTTCATGCTGATGCGCATATTGCCTTGTCCTGGGTGACAGCGGAGGATCTCGAAGAACTGAATGCCCGCAAGGAAGATGTGGAAGCGCTGATTAATTACTGGCAGAATGTTGATAGCGTAAATGTGGCAATACTGTTCAAGAGTTTTGAAAGCGATACTACACGGGTTAGTTTTCGTTCGGATGCATCCTTCGACAGTGCCGCTTTTCTTCGCCGTTTTGGTGGCGGTGGTCATGCGCCTGCAGCGGGTGCCACCCTTGATATGCCGCTGGAAGAAGCGAAAGAAGTATTGCTCAAAGCACTTCTGGAAGAATTTGAAATTAGCAACTAAGAGCCGGCAAGTGGAAAGTAGATGATTACGTATCTTTCCCACCCCCGACCCCTTTTATGTATTCTTTGGCATAACGTCTTTGCTGGCGTACAAGAAAGAACAATATTCTATGAATGGTATACTCCTTGTAGACAAACCTCAGGGAATAACTTCCCATGATGTTGTAGATGCGTTACGTAAGGCAACGAATATCCGGCGTATCGGTCATACCGGTACACTGGATCCACGTGCCACCGGTTTGCTGATATTATGCATCGGACAAGCTACACGGCTGTCGCAGCATTTCTCCGATCAGGGGAAGACCTATGAAGGTACTATGCGTTTGGGGATGGTTACCAAATCTCACGATCTGGATGGTGAAATTCTTTCGGAGAACCCGGTGCCTGAAGACCTGACTTTGGAAGCAGTTCAGGCCGTTTGTAGTACATTTGTCGGTGATATTGAACAAATACCACCCATGGTCAGTGCCATTAAAATCGGTGGGAAACGTCTCTATAAAATTGCCCGTGAAGGGGGCGAAGTAGAGCGTAAGCCCCGTTCCATTTCAATCCGTTGTTTTGATGTAACAAGCTGGAATTCTCCTGAAGCAGCGATTCGTATTGAATGTTCCAGTGGTGCCTATGTGCGCACTTTATGTCATGATGTGGGACAGAAACTGGGATGTGGGGCGGCATTATCGCAACTGCGCAGGACGCATATCGGCAATTATAAACTTGAAAATGCAACGCCTTTAGATATGCTTGCAGATGCTGCTTCCGTGGAAAAGAAGCTCATTTCTATGGGGGATGCTCTCGACATTCCTGAAGTATGTGTGGATGCAGCACGTGTGGCAATTGTGCAGTCCGGCGGTTCAATATCCTGCAATGCGCAAGAATCACCGTGTCCTGTAAGTACGGGTTGGGTGCAGATTAAAGATGACAGCGGCAGTCTGATAGCCATTGCGCAGGCACAGCCTACAGCAATAGGCGTAAGACTGCAACCCAAACGGGTATTCTCCGGGAGGTAGGAAGCGTGCGTATTATTTCGGATGTCCGGACAACAACAGAGCGTTTTCCGAATATTGTACTGACTGTTGGCTGTTTTGACGGGGTTCACCGGGGTCACCGGCAGATTTTGAAAGCGCTGGTTGAGGAGGCTGAAGCAGTTGGCGGTACACCGGCAGTGATGACTCTCGAACCGCATCCGCGTCAGTATTTTTTTCCTGAAAACGTACCCAATATCCTGACAAACAACAGCACGAAGTATCGTCTACTTGAAGCATGTGGTGTGGAAACACTCTATGTATTGCCCTTTGACGATGCGTCGGCAACTTTGTCGGCGCAGCGGTTTGTGGAATCTATTATCGCGGAACGCTGTAATGCTGTCAAGATTATTGTGGGGCATGATTTTGCTTTTGGAAATCGTGCAGAAGGCGACTATAATTATCTACTTGCCTGCACTGCACAATATGGTTTTGAGGTGATGCAGATTCCGCCTTTGATTATTCGTGGGCAACGTGTCAGCAGTACGCTTATACGGGAACGGGTTGTACAGGGAGAGGTTGAAAATCTCAAAGAATTCCTGGGGCGTGATTTCAGTGTATCCGGAAAGATTATTCCCGGTAGAGGGATTGGTAGAATATTGGGTTTTCCCACAGCAAATCTCGATATTGCCTGTAGTGTCGTGCCGGCACATGGCGTGTATGTTGCCGAAGCCATTGTGCAGGGAACTTCCTATATTGCCGCAGTAAATATCGGTATTGCTCCTACCATACGGGATGAGCATCCGTTGGTTGAAGCACACCTCCTTGATTTCGAAGGCATTTTAGAGGAAGAGGAAATGGAGGTCATTTTGCATAAGCGGCTGCGTACGGAGAAGAAGTTTTCTTCACGGGAAGAACTTGTCGCGGCTATCGCCTCCGATGTGCAGCAGGTTCGCGATTTTTTTCAGATGTGATCGGTGGGGTGCAGTGAATCCGATGTTACCTCGTCATCAATATTCTATTCCTGCAGCAGCTTCTTTACTGCTGCCATGAGAACAGCCTCTGTTTCAGGAGCGACATTACTGGCTGCTTCGCTGGTTTCATAGCCGCCTTCTGAATAGGCTTTTGTAGTGCCAATATATCCCGTTGCATAGTCGCCGTAAGCGGCCATAGCAACAAAGAGATCGGGGCGTGCGACTTTTGCACCCAATTGATATTCCACAAAGAGTTCCCCGGGCATGTGCAGCAGTCGGGCACGTCCAAGGGCAAGACAGGTAATATCTATTTTGTAGCCTTCGGCACATCGCTGCAGCCATGCCAGTCGTGTGGCATTGCCCAAAATACGTGCGGGATCTTCCTGTTCTATCATGGTCTTTTCCAGACTTTCCAGGGAGAGCCACGGTGCTGCGGGAATTTCTGTTGGTGCAATATGCCAGGCGATATCTTCCGGTGTGAGTACGGAGCGTTTTGTAGTTTCCCAGGCACGGCGCATTCCGTCGGCAAGCTTTTCTGCTAGAGCCAGGCGGTTTTCGTGGGAACCGTCATTGTATTTCCCTGCGCCGAGATTACCCCCTGCACCGTTGAAATGTACATGCAGTGCTGAAGGAACTGCCAGCTGTCGAAAGAAACGTGCAACTCCTGGAAAATCGGGATTGGGGATACCCGTTCGGTAGTAGCTTTGAGGGTGACAGGCATAATAGCTCAACACCGCGACAGGGGTCTCTTCATTCCAGAAACTGACTACCGATACCATCGGATCAATGACGCCTTCAGGTTCGGCACGGACGGCCGGATCTTTGCAGGTGGTGTAGCGTACAACACGTACTTTGCCGTCTTCACCCAGAATGCGGCGGTTCGATGCCACTTCGTATACGGGTGCTTCACCCAGCCCCAGATGGGTGATCGGCTGTGATTTTTTCAGCGAAGTGTGTACCGCCTGTTCCAACTGCACCAGTACGGCACGTGCAAAGTCACCTTCATAGCGTGATGCGTCAATATTGTATTTATTCAGTAAATGTTCCGCAGAGAAATCACATCCAGGGGCGTCGTGTTGGTGGACACAGTGTACTGCCACCCGGTCCGGGGTTGTGCCTGCGCCGTCTGCCAGGGCCTGACGAAATGCGGTGTATCCTTCATTGCCGATGCCTATCCAGTCGATGGCGCACAGAACTATGGGCGCGTTAGCACCTTGAAGCACAATACCACGGGCACGCAAAGTCATATCCCACGTTTGACTTACCTGATCATAGGC
>JAGLCZ010000610.1 GCA_023145975.1 Candidatus Hydrogenedentota bacterium
CTGCACACCCACCAGCGGTATCTCTTCGAGATATGCCGCCACCTTGGCATAACGACTCCTTCCAGATTCGTCTGTAACAACATTATCCGGCATTACGCCAAGCAACAGTCCATCTTCTTCTTCCCGAACAATAATCTTTTCACCAAACTCCACAACAGCAGCCCGAGGTTCCCCATCAACAAACCCTGCAACCAATACATGCACCCCCGATATATAACTACTCCGGCGCAACCGATCTAAAGCCTCTTCATATCCATCAGCATACTGCACAATATCGCGCAAAAGAAACTCCACCGGTGCTTTTTCTGGACGCATCACTTCCTTAGTCTGAACACGCTCAACACATACAGTCAAACCCTCATCGTTCATGGCAGTGAAAACCCCCGTGTTCCAGGAAAAACCAGCCTGAATAAATGCATGGCCCTTCTCCGGATGTACTCGTGTAATCACTGCTTTTTCCGACAATGCCCAATCGAGATTACGACCGACCAGTAACTTTTTAGTACCAGGGCGATCACCCACCACAGCAAACATGGTACATAAGGGTGTGGCAAATAAAACACTTTTATCTTCAATCATTCCGTAAAGCGGCGCGTTCTGCAGCAACCAAAACGCATCAAACGGAAGGCGTGCCCCTTCCGCCATTCCCTCCATTTCCTGAATTAAGTCGAGAGAAATACCTTGGAGTAAAGAACGCGATCCCATGCCAAGAACAGGTAATGCCAATGTCTTAGTTTCTATAAATGACGGAATATAACTAAACATTCCAGTAACAGGCAAAGCACTACCGTCATCCACAGGTTCAATAACACGTGTTTTATAGCATTCCTGAATATCATTGAGAAAGGCCGTTCCCCGAGCGGCACCAATGGCATGTGGAGTACCAACAAGATCAAGAAGGATACCGTTGGCTATCCCTTGTGAATGTAAAACGGGTTCAGCAATATCCTCGTTCTCTTCTTCATTTCCACTCTCGTTTCCCGGCATCATACTTTCAAAATTCGTATAAAGCCAGTCTGCAATACCCGGTCCAAAAAAAGTAGATGATGACTCATAGGTCGGATCCGGATAAAGGTGACGGGGAACCAGATACATGAGATGGTTTTGCAGGCCCACAGAAAAATGCGCACCATAACCGTGCGTCTGTGCACGCCGTCGCATTTCCAATGCTAATTCAACACATGCCTCCCCCGGAAAAAAAGAAATAAGCAAATCATTTATTTCCAAGGCCTGTAAAAACACCTGTTCGGGAAGAAGATTATCCAATAAGGTTAGAGGAAGTCGGGCTTCCTTATGAAAAAGACGTAATTCCACATTCCCAAATGTAATTGAATTCGAAATCTTATGGGCCCGTTGCGCCAAAAGTCGTCCAATAGATTCGGTACGTCCCCATCCTGATTTCTGTTCAGGATTTCCCGTTGTCTGGTTACCCTGTGCACCGTTTAGGAAAATGGGTACACAGCCGGGTCCCAACAACTCCTCCATCTCCAAATAATAAAAACCGGGAAAGTCGGCGGAAAAAGAAAACAAGTCATCCCCGCCAACTGATGTAGGGTGCGCCGCAAAATTAGTGATAATACTTATAGGATCGCCATCAGCGTCCTCAACAAGGATAACACCCACCTGTTCATCAATAGGTCCATCGGAATACCGCCTATTGACGGATAGTCCCTCGTGTTTGCCAGCGGCATATCCTAACGCTGCCCGTTTACGTTTATCATAGGCATT
>JAGLCZ010000611.1 GCA_023145975.1 Candidatus Hydrogenedentota bacterium
ACGCGTTTCCCGATCACATACATTACAAAACCGACACAGAGAACATACCGCTCCCTGCTCTTTATTTATCAATTTTTGATACTTCTGAAGTTCATTCTCATAAGCATCCAGATTTTCAGGAAGAGGACGCAAGTCCCTGTGCATGAACGGCAGGTGCCGGGTAAGCTTATGGAACATCCAGACCCGAATATAAAAACGCGGATAATCCATAATCCAAGGAAATAGAGAAGCATCAATCAGGTTATGAAGCGATGTTTTTCGTGCCAATTGATTTTCAATGGCTTTACTTACCCTCCCTGATCCAAAACGAAAAACACGTTCTGCAAAAACAAAAGAATCTTTATGATACTGTAAATGATCCGAAAAAAACTGTCTGCTGTTCATTGCATAAGGCAGGTTATTTTCTTCGACGTGACAGAAAGGCAACCCGGTCAACGCCACATCTACCCTATTTTCACCCAGCAGACGGGTAAGAGTATTCATCCGCGCCACCCATGCAGCACGCTCCTCCTGCTGCAAATCATTCCGCTGCAAAAATGGGTTGTTCAGATCCACAGATACAGCGCAAGCATCTGCAAGAATCACAGCCAAGCGTTCCACATCCTCTGAAATGGCAACGGGAAGCACACGCACACGCACCGGAATTTCTTTTTCCTTTGCAAGATGCAACCAGTCTTCCAGACTTTTCAAATCAGCACGATCATAATCGAGACACAAATCATGAATGCCGTTCTCAAGAAGTGTCGCAAAAACTTCAGGCTTGGAAGAAACAGTAATACGTGGAGAAAGGACGACCTGTTCTGTAGTCGCAAAATCGCAAAGATCCACCCATACCCCCACATCTTCTTCAGCAAGCAGCAAATCTATCCGATCTACTTTGAACACGACACTATTTAATCGAATCCATTTTCGAAGCGTAGTAATATCGTGAAGAAGTACGCCTGCATTTCGGGCAGGAATGATACCGCGTAACGGTGTCAGTCTGATTGAGGAATTTTTACTGCTCCCCTGTTCCTTATTGATTTCGTCCATGAATACTTTCAGAATTACGGTCGTATATTAAGT
>JAGLCZ010000612.1 GCA_023145975.1 Candidatus Hydrogenedentota bacterium
TTCAACTCCTCGTCGGATTCATTGGTAAATGTGATACGCGCATGGGTACGAAAAGGCATGGGAACACACATATTAAAAGAACGCCCTTCGGGACTGCTGAACAATTCGCTCTCAAAAACGGTCATCTTTCCCAAAATCGCCCCGAAAAAATCACCGAAAGGCACTTCAACTGCAGGAGTATCTGCATCATCCCAGTACATACGCAGCACAATGGAACGTAACATCTCCGGACTACGGTTCGATAAAGTAAACCACATACGATGAACGACACCCGCCCCGGTAACATCCATTAAAACGACCTCTTCCCCGGCAGCAACGGAATTAAATGCAGCACCTTTTGCACCCTTATTGGATTTTCCGCCTATTCCTTTGGCGCCAGTCGTATTTTCAAAGCTAACCCATCGTGATTGTACATCATCCCGCATTTCATAAAGGGAATTGCCCTGTGCTGTTCCACTGTTTGAAGGGATAAAAAGAAGCAGAAGAAACAAAATTAAGCTCGCAGTAAACACATATTTCAATGTCATAACACACTCCAGTCTTGATCGTAGACACAATAGAGAGCCAATCACTATGAACAACATTCACGCATAGATAAAAGCACGACAAGGCGCCCCATCAGCGCCAACAATCGGCAGCGGCAACACAATAAAATCATATACTCCCGCAGCAATATCCGCCAGACGCAATCCTTCAACAATAAACACCCCAGCCTCTAATAACGTTCGATGCACCGGTATGGCATCACCATAAGGAGAAATAGATAGATAATCGATGCCCGCCAATTTTACGCCATCAGCCACAAGCCGCTCGGCTGCATCCACATGCAGTGCAACAAAGTTACGATCAAACTCCCCGTCTACTGGAATAAAGGAATTTCGTGTTTTGAAGATAACCCGTTCCGGCAACTTTGTCGTTGGCAAATCTACAGCGCAAATCAGGTCTATCTGGGGCAGGTCAATTACCAACACTTTACCTATAAACACTGCGGTATCCACTTCATCAAGTTTCGCTCCCTCCTCTATAAAATGCCATGGTGCATCGCAATGTGTTCCTGCATGAGTGGACATAGTCATAGCCGATATATTGCATACAGCACCTGAAGCAATGCGGCTCGCAGGCTCAATCGTAAACGAGGGATCCCGCGGCCAAACAGTCATTTCAGGAGAAATAGGGATACTAATATCACGCCACTGACACTGCATATTCTAGTCCTTTCTTAAATGGGTCTATTAGATAAGGAAACTTCAGTGAACCTCCCTTATCCAATTCTCTGTAAACTGGACATGCTTAATGGAACTGCCTTCAATCTCCTTACGCCGATAAGAGTAGGTTACATGCACGACATCATCGTGCGCCTGAATAACTGTCGGGTAAGAAAAGGAACCTTCATCAAAGTCGGTTTCCTCAATAACCCGATCCATCTTCCATGTTTCGCCTTCGTCGTCAGACAGATAAGCTGACAGGCGATGCCGCCCTAAGATAGTATCATTACATACCATCAGCCAATTACCATTCTTGAGCACTTCCACATCCACACTGGATCCAGGATTCGAAATACCAGTAATGAATACTGGACTCCAATTTTGCCCATTATCTTCCGAGCTTGCAAAGCGCACCTGTTTCGGCAATCCATTGTCACGCATAAACGCCATTATTCTGCCATCTTGACGCTGCGCAAAAGCAGGCTGTATATTTCCCAGCATACTGACATCCGGATCCATAATAGGAGTACTAAAAGTCCATGTTTCGCCCCAATCACCCGTAAATGCCGCTAAGGAACAATTAAAAACATCGGAGTATAAGCCAAGCATCATCCTTCCATCTTCCAGCATAACAGGCGGCACCCGAGTCATCCATCCCAAACGTCTATGAATTTTGTCCTTCGCTTTTATACGAATCCCCTCCACCTCTTTCAACTTATCTGAAAAAAACTCTTCTATAATTCCCCCATACATCTCAATCCCTTCGTCAATTACTTTTAGAAAACGATCTTCCAGGTCTACTGGACGCGTATGAATCACATCCTGCCAATCCCATTTTGGAGGTCCCTCACCGGTGTAGTGGGTGCTGGTCCGGTATTTTAAAAGAGATCCGCCCCACATATTATCCTGCACAGTAATCCAAAATAACCACAACACACCCCGAGGATCCATGAATAGAACAGGGTTACAATCGGGAAGATTTTCTGTGTCCGCCATAAGAAACGGTTCCGACCATTCTGAAGCCCCATTGCGCTTACGTGCACCCTGAATAAGCACATCATCCGATTTACGCTCTCCTGTTCCGTGAAACCAAGCTGCAATAAGATCGCCTTGCGCAGTCTCTACAATAGTTGATCCGTGATTATGGAATTCATTAGGAGGGAAAACAAGTTCCCCCTGCAGCACAGCTGCCATGTTAGCCGTATACAATATAATTGCTGATAACATCCTCTTTCCCTTTCTGTCTTGTTGCAGAGAAGCAAAACTTTATCACATCAATATGCCGCACCAAGAAATTCTAAATCCGTATTCTCGCACACATTTTTACGCTCAGGAAGAATTATAACGGTTCATCATGTTAGAATTGAACCCTGTTATGTTTCGGCAGTACCAAGACAGTACATACGTTCCCATCATATTCGTGAAAAAGGGGCAGGAGGAATCTTTCGGTGAAGGTTGAATTAGTAGAAAAAGAAAACACAATTAAAGTAGTGGCTGAAGGAGATGTAGACCTATATACTTCCCCTGCGTTGCGAAAAGCAATCTTAGAGGCCGCCAAGCACACTACGGGTGAAGTACAGGTAGTTCTCAGTGCTGTGGGATACATGGATTCCTCAGGGGTGGCAACTCTGGTGGAAGGACTACGCGCCGCCAAAAATTCTGGAAAAACGTTTACATTACAATCGCCTTCTAACTCTGTAATGAAAGTACTGGAACTGGCACGATTAGATACTATTTTTACAATACTTTCGGATGGGAAGTGATGACCCTTTTCTTTGGCTATGTAGGACGTACCACTCTCAATTCCCTTTTCTCTTTTGCGCTGGTATGTCAGTTGATGTTGGATACACTCAATTGGCTTTTTCTTCAGCCGCTTTTAGGAAAGGGATTACGCTGGCGGAGTGCCATCGAACAATTCGTTGAGTTTGGGGCGCGCAGTATGCCTATTGTAGGACTGATCACTTTTCTGGTAGGTGCCATTATCGCCCTTCAATCAGCGTATACCCTTGAACAATGGGGCGCCACCCGATTTATAGCCGATCTGGTAGGTATTTCAGCTCTTCGTGAACTTGCCCCCCTGATGGCTGCTATTCTGGTAACAGGGCGAAATGGGTCTGCCATTGCCGCTGAAATAGGAACCATGAAAGTCGCCGAAGAAATTGATGCCCTTGAAGTCATGGGACTCAATCCTGTGAAATTCCTAGTAGTCCCTAAATTTCTAGCTATGGTCTTGGCACTGCCCTGTATTACAGTACTTGCCATGTTCATTATGATTGCAGGAGGTTTTTTTGTTTCTGTCTTCGTCATAGATGTAGATGCAGCAGTCTATATTGAGCAGACCATGGGAGCACTTAAAGGTAAAGACTTACTCACAGGCATGGTCAAGAGTTTCTTTTTTGCATTGGTAATCTGCTGGGTAGGAATCTATCGCGGATTTCAAGTAGAGGGAGGAGCTGAAGGTGTCGGCCGCCAGACCACGTCCTCTGTTGTTACCTCTATATTTTTGATTATTATTGCCGACCTTGTTTGGACTATATTGTTCTATTTCCTGTAGGAGAATTATTGTGAACGCAGAAGCATCTGCAGATAATATCATTGAAGTGCGGGACCTGGTCGTCCAGTATGGCGATCATACCGTTATCAACGAAATTTCTTTTAATGTGCGACGGGGAGAAATCTTTGTCATTCTAGGAGGCAGCGGCTGCGGTAAAAGTACCCTATTACGAAACTTAGTAGGACTCATGAAGCCCAGTAAAGGAACCATAGCAATAAACGGAGAAGATTTTACTGCTATGAAAGACTCTGAACGATCCCTGGTCAGGAAACATATGGGCATGTGTTTTCAAGGTTCAGCACTGTTCAACTCCATGACAGTTGGAGATAATGTGGCACTCCCATTGCGCGAACACACCCAGTTGGAAGAGTCCACCATCGAAATAATGACGCGCATAAAACTTGAACTTGTCGGCTTGGGTGAATTCGCTGATTATTTACCTTCGGAACTTAGCGGCGGCATGAAAAAGCGTGCAGGACTGGCGCGGGCAATGGCCATGGACCCGGAAATTATATTTTACGATGAACCCTCCGCAGGGCTTGATCCCATTGTCGCTGCTGGACTCGACGAACTAATCAGACAAATGCAGAACACCTTCAATGTAACCTCCATTGTAGTTACCCATGAACTGGAAAGCGTTAAAATGATTGCAGATAGGGTCTGTATGCTTGAAAAAGGCCATATAATCGGAATTGGCAGCCTAGAAGAAATACGTAATATTGATCACCCCTATGTGAAACGTTTCTTCGCACGAAAATCACAACCTGAATCGGCTTCTGATAATACCTATTTCCAGACCATGACTGGAGAAACAAAAACAACTTAAAAATTATGAGTGTCTCTTTGCGTACCTTTGTATTTCCATGCGATAATAAAACATGTCGCAACGCTTACAGCGTTACTATCTGAAAACGACTAAGATTGGAAACAACTTATTGTGCCTTCCTCTAAACATAACTTTGCACGTGCCGAAATCACCGCCGGTATTCTTGTAACTCTGGCTGCCATAGCATTTTCCGGCTTCATCGTAGTTGTCCTGGGAATGCGTCAGCCGCGCCCCATGTATACATATCATGCCAGTTTTACAAAAATAATTGGATTAAACCCCAGTGCTGATGTCCGTTTTGGAGGTGTGAAAGCTGGATATATTTCCCAAATAGAACCCGATCCGAATGACCAAAGCCTTATCCGGGTAACAGTGCTCGTTGATGAAAATATCCCGGTAAATGCAAAAAGCGTTGCAACCATTGAGCAAATAACACTAACAGCAGAAAAGCATCTTGAAATTTCCACCGGTGACTCTGAAGCCCCATTACTCCAAACCGGGGATAATCTGCAAGCCCTCACATTAAGTGGTGGGTTTATTGAAATGCCCGATCTGGGGGGTATTATTATGCGGGTGGAAAAAGTACTGGACGATGTTATTGAATTCACGGGAGTGGATCTGGCACTTCAGGAAGAAAAAGAAGATGGGAAACCATTTGTAAGACTACGAGATATCACTGATTCCGCCCATACTGCTTTAAATAACAGCGGCGATATTATAAGCAATGTCCAGGAAATTCTAAAGCGGGAAGATAATACTATATCCGCCATCCTTATCAAAATAACCGATATCGAAAATGCAGCCCTTAAAGTAACCCAGGACATTTCAGATATGCTGGATGAAAATCGCCCTGCATTAAAAAAAGGTATGGAAGACGTGACAAAAACTGTCGCTGTTGGAAAGAAAGCGGTAGAAAAGGTATCTACTGAACTAGAAGTACTCTTGGACTCGTTGCAGGAAATCCTGGATAATACTTCGGGACTTACTGAAACAGCCCATGATATGATTGACCAGAACCGACCCGCACTTGAGCAAAGTATTATTGATGTGCAACAGACCATCCGTCATCTAAAAACGTTCGCGCGCACTTTGGCCGAAGAACCCACGGCTGTAATTCGCGGTAAACAGCCCACTGGACGATAGGAGATATCTTTATGCGAATTTTCACACTCTCTTTGGGACTATGTCTACTTTTCTTATCCGGCTGTATATCGACACCACCGCCACACTACTTCACACTGAATATGAATCCATCAGGACGTGCGCATCCTGTTGTTAATTTTGATATCGAGAGTGTAGAAGTAGCCGAAGCGTTGCAACGGGAAGCAATATTAATCATGGCATCGCCAACTACCGTCGAATACTATGCTTCTGAACAATGGGTTGCTGGATTGGACGAGCTCATCCCCCGAAAACTAGCCACAGAATGGAGTCCCAAATATGAGGACCGTCCTACATTCGGCATGATCCTATCCATATTTTCTTTTGAACAAATAGATACTGAGACTGGAGCACACGCACGCGTTTCAATAGGTGTCACAATCCGTCAGCCCCGACAAAGCCGTTATAGCGAACCGCTTTTCGAAAAAACTTATACCAGCGCTAAACCTACAAAAAATGATACTGTAAACGCCGTGGTTGAAGCACTATCTCTCTGTCTGGAAGACATTGCGTACGAAATTGCAACGGATAGCAGAACGTTGATCCTAAATAAATCCCCATGATATACAGCCCCCTTTATTCACTCTCGTCAACCGCACTCAAAACAGAAAAAATATACCTGCGTGACAAACGAGAGGATAATAGAGTATCATACCCATGTGTCGCAGGATCAGTCGCACGAAAGTGTCACTAAACCATATAATCATCCACTCTTTGGAATTGTTACAGAATATAAAGTATTGCGGATAGGTATTTTGGAATATATCCAGTGCGATTATGTGTATATGCAGAAAAAAGAAAGTTGTGGACATTGTGCATCGTCATTGCCAATATTTATATGCTCCTGCCAAGTATAGAGCAAAAGTATGCAATATCAGATGTTTCGATGCAGTTCATGGCAATAGAATAATATTTCACAGCAGATGTAGTTTGATTTCAGTACATGCTTCTGCTAAATTATAGGCTTACAGTACTCAAAAATACCCCTATAGGAGTTCATCTAAATTATGGCACTGAACAAAAAACAGCTAAAGACAATTGAGCAACTGGATCGACGCGTTGAACTGTGTCGCGAATTTATGAACGACTGGCTGCTTTTCAACCAGATATTAAGTTCATATCCTAATCCCGGTGTGAATAAGGCACAATTGGAGAACCAGTTCCTAAAAATAAAAAGTAAACTTGCGCGTGAACATCGTGTACTTCAGCAAACACTTCTGGATGACTATAATCTGGATGGCAACACGATGAATATCGTCTCTGGAGCAACAAGTCTCGAATCCATATACACACAGTCAGAAATTGCACTTAAAAAAATGCAAACCGAGTGGCACCGGGCTTTTATCGCCATAAATGAAACCCTTGGGGTATTAGAAGACAAAAAGTTCCGCGCTGAATCAGGGGAAAAAGTCTTCGTTGCCACAGCAGATATGATGACAGCTGGCGCTGGCGGCGGTGGCGGCATTGATCCCGGAACAATAAAAACTATCGCGATTCTTGGTGCAATTGCTGCTGTCATTGCTATTGTCTTCTTTTTTGACATTGGTGGTATCGGGACCATGTATAAGGAATCCTTGGGTATGTAATCCTGCATACTATGTCAGGGGCAATTATCGTTCTTTCATAATAACTAAAACAGGTTCAGTCCCAGACTGGACAGACAGGACTTGAGCATTGACTAGAAATGATCTTACTATACGGTTTGCGGAACGAATGGGCATTGATCCGGAAGAAGCAACCCCCTATGTTGAAACTTTCATGAGTATTATCCTGGATAACCTCGGCAAGGGTGACCGTATTGAAATTCGCAATTTCGGGGTTTTCCAAATTATAGAACGTAATGCTCGTGTAGCACGCAATCCCAAAACAGGCATCAAGGTGCAGGTTGCTGCAAAACGCACCGTAAAATTCAAGGCTGGCAAATCGTTGCTTGAGCGCGTTCGGGAAGTAGGATGCAAGGAAGCGGAATTACAAATAACCCATACAACCGCCGCAAACAACAACGATTAAAATATCCAGGAATATTTTCCCGCTGACACGCATTGTATTTTTCAAAATCATATACCAAATCTCAAGAACAAACGGGAATTTATTTGTTCTGAACAAGCAGCAATATTCTTCCCTGGTGCAATACCTGTTGTCGGAAAATACATACACATATAATTTAAAATCACTTTGCTTATCAAGGAGTTATTTTCAGTGAGCCACGACGAAGAAAAACGTATGAGTTTCACAGAACATCTGGGTGAACTGAGAGTACGTATGATCCGCTCCTGCATAGCATTGGGGATCGCAGTTGTCGCCTGCTATGTTGTTTCTGACTATATTTTCGAAGTGCTTTCCTGGCCGCTACGCCCATTGAGTGAAAGCGAAAGTGAAGCAATTAGCTTCGAAATTATTGAATCTGCAGATGATGGAAAAACCTTGGTTGCACAACCAACACCCATTTCAGAATCACGGGCCGACGATATTGAATGGACTGTTCTTAACCCGCTTGAGTATATTCTTGTAAAAATTCGTATCGCAGGATACGGCGGTCTAATGGTAGCACTGCCCTACGTTCTCTGGCAATTATGTGCCTTTATTTTTCCGGGGCTGCACGCCAAAGAAAGAAAAGTTGTTCAGATTCTAATTGCCGGATGTAGTGTATTGGCTGTTGTAGGCGTGGGTGTCGCCTACTTTGGTGTCTTTCCATTGGTACTCCCCTATCTTCTGGAATGGATCCCCGATACCGTTAATGTGCAGTTACGACTCAACGAAACCATTGGTATTATCATTAAGGGATTACTAGGATTTGCAATCGCATTTCAGTTCCCTATGGCCGTACTAATCTTGGTATATATGGGTTTGCTAACACCACAAGCGCTGAAGCAGTATCGAAAAATGGCACTGGTGGGCATGGCGTTGGTGGCAGCCCTATTGACACCGCCGGATCCCTTTTCAATGCTGGTAATGCTTTTGCCTCTGGCATTACTCTATGAATCAAGTATATGGGCCTCCTATCTCGTTGTCAGACGTAAAACTCAGAATGAATCACTATAAGGAAATTACAATCATATGCTTGGTATCGGCTTTGGCGAAATGATCCTTATTGCGGGTGTAGCACTTATTGTTTTCGGTCCTGAAAAATTTCCCGACTTTGCCAAAATTGTCCTTCGAACAGTAAGTGACCTTCGCGGCTATGTTGATGAAATCCAGCAAGAAGTTGCTAAGGAAATCAAACCCATTAAACGGGAACTCGATCAGATAAGTAAGTATGATCCAGAAAAATATATCGATGGCTTATCAAAAGGGATAACCGGTAATACCGACGAAACACCAACTGCTTCCGACGGCACATCCACTACCTCTAAATCAGAATCCACAGAAGAAGAACATGATTCTTGCGATTATGATGATGGCTCGAGTGGAACCCCTTCCTATGGCGATCCCTATGAGAATGCAAGTGAAGACACCTCCAGCACATCACCTGCAAGTACAACAGAAGTGGATAAAAAACCTGTTGCTGACGTAGAACCGAAGTTCGAACAGGACGTCACCAATACGGTGTCCGAAGATACTATAGACGACTTTTCAGCCCCGCCCATAGAACGCTTAGACTAGAAGCAGCATAGGAAAAAGTGTACTTTGAAAGATCTGAAACAGCTACGTGAATGGACAGGAAAAATCAGCAGCATCGCGAGCGGCTATAAAATGTCACAAATCCTGTATACAGCTCTTAATGCAGGTGTTTTTGATTTACTTGATGTACCACAGCCTGCATCTTACATAGCCGCTAAACTGGGGTGGAGTGAACGGGGCACCCAAATGTTACTCGATGGTCTACTCGTGCTGGAGCTGGTTACAAAAACAGATGACTGCTATAAAAATACAGAAGCAGCAGCCGTATGCCTCATGCAAACAGGAGATGCGTATCAAGGTCATATTCTACGGCATAACCAGAACAGCTGTAATGACTGGATGGCGCTTCCGGATCGGATCCGCACAGGTACATGTGGTTCCGCTGGCGAAAACCGTTCAGGCGAGGTACTGCGCGATTTTATTCTGGGAATGAATGATATTGCCAAAATCAGCGCATACGAAGTATTACAAGACATTGATATAAGCTCATACCGTCATATGCTTGATCTGGCTGGAGGTCCTGCCACATACTCCATCGCTTTTCTGGAGAAAAATTCAAAGCTGCACGCCACCCTATTCGATAAACCATCTGTCATTGAAATTGCACAAGAGCAAGTAAATGCAGCGAATCTGGAAAATCGATTTAACTATATTGCAGGAGACTGCATGAACGACAGTTTGGGTTCCGGCTACGATTTAGTATTCATGTCCAATATTATCCACAGTTTCAGTGCAGAAGAAAATAAGAATCTGGTAAAACATGCTTACGAAGCATTGATCCCGGGTGGTACAATACTTATTAAAGATTTTATTATGGAAAACGACCGATCAGGTCCCGCCTTTGGGTTAATATTTGCATTACACATGCTGGTACTCACCCCCGCCGGCGGCACCTATACCTATGATGAAATTAAAGACTGGACCGATACTGCTGGATTTATTAACGGTACTTTTTTCTCTCTGACCCCACAAACGAGAATGTGGATTGCACATAAGCCAAAATAATAGTTCTTATCCCCCGCCCAAAATCATATATTCAAACCCCAAACTGTTTCAGATGATGCTCAAAATGCCGCACATGCAGCCGATCCCATCCATCCACATCAAGAGGACCAAAAAAAGGATGTGATGCAGGCTCCAGCTCATCCGCCTGCACGCAATACAGATATTCCTCGATAATGGCATGCAAGGTCTCCAAATCACCTGATTCCTGTAGTGTAATCCCCCTGCTTGTCAGTTCTGACGGCAATTGAATACCACGCGGTATATGCAAAAACTCGTGTACAACCAGCCTTTGGGTTACAGAACGCGAAAACCAGTTACTGCAATCAGGTACACATGTTGATCGTCCCATTGCATGATGCAATACCCATATAAAATGCTCCACTAAGTCATCGCGAGTCATCGTGCCCCAAATAGGAACAGCATCCGGCGGGATATTCTGTAATCTATTTATGATCTCTTCACTGTAATCTGAATCAAAATGCTGCATACCACTCATACCCCATAGATTATATTCTCTTAGCATGGTATTGTAGAGAAAGGAAACTCACCATCTATCTGCACCTACACTAACACAAATCCACACATTTACGCAGCTGTTCTACTTCCCCATCATTAAGATAACGCCATTCGCCCACACGCAAATCATTTGCACCAATACCTGCAAAAGAAACACGCTGTAACGTTTTTATTGGATGGCCAACTGCGAAACACATGCGCTTCACTTCTCTCTTTTTCCCCTCATGTATAGTCAGTCGTATGAGAGAAGTCGTCCCTCCGGCATTAATCACTTTCACACGAGCCGGTGCAGTAACCCCATCCTCCAACGGAACGCCCTGTTCAAGCCTTTTTACCGCTTCCGACTTCACACATCCCTTCACCCAAGCCATATACACTTTATCCACCTGAAATTTGGGATGAATCAGTCGAAAGGAGAGTTCTCCATCATTAGTGAAAAGAAGAACCCCTTCCACATCACGGTCCAAACGACCCACGGGAAAAGCACGAGATGCCATTCCATCCAGGTAGTCAGCAACTGTTTTTCGACCATGTGTATCCTTCAGCGTAGTAATAACATTGCCCGGCTTATTAAAAACTACATATATCTTTTTGTCATAAACAAGAGATTCCCCGGATACACAAACTGCATCAACACCCGGCTGAACCCGCTGTCCCAGTGTTGCAGGATCACCATTCACCACGACTTTTCCCGCTTGAATCAATTTCTCGCAGGCACGCCGCGAATCTACACCGCATTCTGCCATATATTTCTGAAGACGAATTGTGCTCATAACTACTCCAACATCTGCAGTTCATCCAGCGACGGCAGCTCCTTCAAGTTTTTCAACCCAAAACTAACCAGGAACTCATCCGTGGTACGGTATAACTTTGGACGCCCGGGCAAATCAGCAATACCCACAATTTTTATAAGTCGTTTCTCCTGCAATTGTTCAAAAGCATAAGACACGCTCACACCGCGTATGGCTTCCACTTCTGAACGGGTAACAGGCTGCTTATAAGCAATAACCGCCAATGTTTCAAGCAATGCTTTGCTGAGTCGGTTACTTTTCTTTATCTGAAATAACTTCCGTATATAGGGTGCAAATTCCGGCTGAGAAACGAGTTGATACCCCCCCGCTATTTCGTTCAACATATAAGGAAGTTCTTTGCGGGTATTCAATTCTTCACGTAATTCCTCCAGTAAATTAGCAATAATATCCGGATCTGTATCACCAAGCGCCTCCGCTAAGCGATTCGCGCTAAGCGGACGATCACTCACAAAAAGCAAGGCATACAAAGCGCGTTTAGACTCATCGCGCCCCAATGTTTCTTCCTGTTCACATTCTTCAATATCTTCGAGAATTTCCTCAGTCATTTTTTTAAGAACCTGTCCTTTACAATTTCTACGACTACTGTACCAACTAGAAAAATAATTCATAAAAAAAACAGCACGGCTTTTTAGCGCATTACACCAATCAAGAGCAACAGCGTAGGTGCGTACTACGCCTGCAATGACATGGGATTTATATCCTGGTCCCCTGACAACAAGATTAATATTATCCTTATTACCCGATGGGTGCACAATCAACCTGCATGAATTTCCTAAAAATTAAACGAGTATAAAAACATCTCATGGGAAAAGTATACTATGATTTCGACTTGTATGTAAACACTTCATCAAGGAACAGTACCTCTTCTGCTACGATTACAATTATACGATCAGAGATATAGGACATGCCCCCTCCGCAGGAGCAGAAATATATACTTCGCCTTCCCTGCCCGATTTTTCCAAATACTGCTGCAGCAACACCTCACAAAATGAGTTGACCCCGTCTTTTTTTACCAGATTGATAGTACAGCCGCCAAAACCCGCTCCTGTCATACGTGCCCCAAAACATTCCGGCTGCTTACGCGCTATATCGGTCAATAAGTCCAGTTCACGACTGGTAACTTCGTAATCCACCTGTAAACTTACATCTGAATCATTCATCAAAATACCCAATGTCGCAACATCCCCCCGGCTCATGGCATCACACGCCTGACGGGTACGCTCATTTTCAGTGATTACATGCCTGGCACGCTGAAAGGGCACACTGTCCAATATTTCCTGACAAGCAAGCAAGTCATTCATGGTGTAATCGCGCAAGTATGCCCCCGATCTATTAAAATATTCCTGTAGGCCCTGTACTGCTTCTTTACATTCGCCCACGCGTTCATTGTATTTTGATGCTGTCAATCCACGGGGACATGCCGTATTGGCAATCACAAATATAGCATCGGAAAAATCTACAGGCACCAGTTCGTATTCGTAACTGCGGCAATCTAAAAAGAGCGCCTGCCCCGCCTTCCCGCATCGAGAGATAAATTGATCCATAATACCTGTACTTAACCCAAGAAATTCATTTTCAACACATTGTCCAAGCCGTGCCGCTTCCGCCCCCGCAAGCTGAAACCCGCCCATCTGCTCAAAAAATACAAGGGCTGCCATTTC
>JAGLCZ010000613.1 GCA_023145975.1 Candidatus Hydrogenedentota bacterium
ACAGGAAGCATGAGCAAAAAAAAGTGCATGCCCTGTACCGCCAGAACAACGATTTCGTCATTACCCGTTATAAAAGCCTTGACAATAAGTACGGGCATTGTATGTATGATTATCCATGCTGCCGTTGAAATCAACGTGGCAGTGATCAACGCATACTTCAACGTTTCTTTTACACGGGAATAATTTCCAGCACCCGTGTTATAACCGATAATGGGTTGGGTTGCCATATTCAATGCGATAATGCAAGTGATGATAATAAAGGTTACCGTGAGAATGATTCCCATGGCACCCACCGCCAAATCACCTCCATATTTAATAAGATTTAAGTTGAATACCCCTTGTACCACGCTGTTCGCCAACTGCATTAAGAACGGGGAAACCCCTATGGAAAGGATTGCCAGTACTATTTTGGGTTCTATTCTGATGTATCGTTTTTCCAGTGCTACAACACAGCGCTTACTTCGAAAATGAAGCAATACCCATACAGACAATACGGACATGGAGATAATAGTGGCAATGGCGGCCCCCTGCACCCCCATATTCCAATGAAGTATGAACAGGGCATCCAGTGGAATATTAAGACCGGCGCTTATGAGCATACTGTACATGGCAATGCGGGCATTACCTTCGGCGCGGATAATTGCGTTCATGGAAAAACCGAACTGGTGTACGACCACGCCCCAGAGTATGTAATTTAGATAGCTGTCGGCATAATAGAGGGTTGTATCATTGGCACCGAAAAGACGCAGCATAGGCGTTTTAATCAAAAAACCAATACTGGTAACTACTACGGATATAATAAACACCAAAACGACGGCATTACCAAGTATCTTTTGGGCATTCTCTGTATCTTTTCTGCCCAATGACAGCGATATCTGCGCACTGGCGCCCACGCCGATGAGCATTCCGAATGCAGCCATAATAATCATAATCGGGAAAACTACAGCTACACCGCTTAACGCCTCTGCACCTACAGCATGTCCAATGAAAATACGATCAATAATATTGTAAAGGGAGTGCGCCATAATACCAATAAAGGCAGGCCAAAAATAACGCCCTATTAATTGACGAATGGGAGCAGTGCTTAATTCTTTCAGGTTTTGTTCTTGCATATTTTATTGAATCAACCGACCGGCTGCAAAACATGTACCCCATACTTGCGTATAGGAAGAGTCAACGTCCCTTGTTCTACAAAAGCCGTTACTCCGGTTGTTGTATCCCTGTAAGATATTCCATTCAGAGAATCCAGCCCGGAAAGGGTGTAGTGCAGCGGGTCGCACCATTCGTTGACGACAATAAGATATACCCTGTCCCCTACCTGTTTGGGAAGTACACGCACACCGCGGTCGAGGGAACCCCAGGTTTCTGCCAGTGTAACTTCTACCTCAAGTGCTGCATCCTGTGCAGCAAGTACTGACTGCATACCATTCAATTCCGTTATCAATGCGCACAATTCCATCCAGAAGTCGGTGCCTTTATCTATGGATGCTGTCCCCCAATAAAGGATCCCCCGGGCACCGTTAACAATGGCATCATAGGCCATGAAACGCGACTCTTTCGGCTTGGGTTGGCGAATCTCGTCCTCCGTCTTTCGGTTGAGTGCCGCCCAACCGAATCCCTGCAAGACCATCCATACAGGTTTTTCGGGAGCGGCAGCCTGCATACGGCGTGTATAATCTCCTACACAGGCCAACGTTCTGTTACCTAGATCCGAGTGTCCTGTCTTACCCAATAGGACGGGATAAATATCACAGCCTACAATATCTGCACCGCGGTTGAAGAAAGCAAGTTGTTCGATGCTGTTACGGGGCGCATGGTTCATCCATATCGGATGTGCAGGATCTGCGTCTTTCAAAAAAGCGTATCCGGCGATCATGCCTTTTCCCAGTTTGGCAGCGCGTTCCGGAGCATTGGAAACGTTCAGTTCAGGGTGGGGAGACTCCTTGCCCAGTTCGTGCCAGATTGCATTGGCAATTTGTTCTCCAATTTCCTCCTGCGCCATGCCATAAGCAGCTTCCAGTTCCAATCGCATGGCATTAATTTTTTCCTGTAATGCCGTATCGGTTAGTGCGTCAATAAGTTTTCGCTGCTGATGAAGTTCCGTGCTGTGTCGCCATAACTCTGCCCGATACCATGCATTCCACAAAGCCTCATCCGGAACTTCCCATACCAAAAGCCCCGGCAAACCTGCCAACTCCGCTACCATCTTCCCAAGTTTTTCCTTGCCTTGCTCCGGTGTATCGCTGAAATCGATGGCAGCTCCCGTGTTAACCCAACTGTAAAGCCCTTGTTCCCATAGACGGTTAATGGATTCCGCATTTGCCGATCCATAGACAAGATTAAAACCGGCAGCTGCCACTTCACCGAGCCTGATATCGTCCCCGGGATTTTCATACAAACCCAACACAAATAAACGCTTACCCTCTACATTCACCATACCATCGTCTTCGATGCTAACAGCTGCAGCCCAGATAACCGGTGTCAGCAACAGTGCAACGACAAAAATGCTTGTTGATTTCATAGGGACTCCTGACTAAGAAATGCGTACTTTTACAACCGCTTTGCGTACCGTTGACGGTACAGTATGCTGCAAGCAAGGTGCATGTGCATCGTGAGGAAAAAAGACACAAAATATACCGGGGGTCAAAACGAGTTTTGTAGATGACGGAAGGAACTCATAAAACTCGATATCAGGTTCGTAAGGTTGGAGTACCGTCAGAGTTTCAACAGGTGCCCAAAGGATAGATTCTTCACCGGAAAGAAGTATTTGAATATCGGCATACTCACGATGCGCCTCAAAGCGCTGTCCTTCCCACGGCCTTGTTTCATACTCTTCCACCATACAAAAGATAGTTGAACCATCAATTTCGGTGCGTCCCTCAGGCGTATCGGGGGTGAGCTGCTCAATAAATTGGAAAGCTGCTGCAAAACGCTCGTTCAAGCTGCCGTAGTTACTCCACCGTGACAATCTATCTGTAATCATACTGTTGTTCTCCTATTTGGAAAAGATACCGTAATTCCCGACCTGCATGCAAGAAACAAGGGAACACTGGAAATAAACGGGACATGAGATATGAAGGATATCACCTGCTCACAGGCGATGACGCTATCACTGCTATGCATTATCAGGTGAATTTTCAGGATTCGCAGTTGGAAGATTCCTCCTCTTTGTTCGGAGAATGTTTGGCAAGAAATGCCTTTAGATTACTGAAATAGGCACCCTTCAAGAGCGTCGT
Source organism: Candidatus Hydrogenedentota bacterium (assembly GCA_023145975.1). Taxonomy (GTDB): domain Bacteria; phylum Hydrogenedentota; class Hydrogenedentia; order Hydrogenedentales; family CAITNO01; genus SLFT01. The sequence goes on from JAGLCZ010000613.1 coordinate 3,237, forward strand.
TACATGGTCTCCCTTTTCGATATAAACTGCTTCGTGACAGGGCATCATCTCGATCATATCTTTCACCCCTGCACCCAGAGGATCCCGCGTGCCTACAAGGGAAAGAACGGGTACCCGATTATTGCGCAACTCCTCTTCCGTAATTGCCAGTTCCTTGATATTTTTCATGACCGCTGACATGGCCGTATTATCATTTAGGGAACCCATCAGAAAATCAATGAGTTTCACTTTCCACTCCGGCGGCGGAACCGGCTCCAAAGCCCGGGTAAGCGCCCCGTAGCCTTCGTGACGATCAAGTGATTCTGTAAGCGATCTTAATAATTCAAGATTTCTGCCTTTGGGCTGTTCCCAGCCGGACGCACAGGGAACGGCACTGAGAAGACGGTCGGGACACATTGCTGTTAGTTTAATGGTGATGAATCCCCCCATGGAATAACCGACCACATGAGCTTTCTGAATACCAAGGTGGTCCAACAGACGGCACACATCGTGTGCAGTTTCTATACCATATTTCTCCGGATTTTCAGGCTTATCACTACGCCCATGCCCGCGTACATCGATGAGTATAACCTGATAGTCTTTACGCAATGCACGCACCACACCTGGATGCCGCCAGTTCAAATCAGCATTAACGCCATATCCATGCACGAGAACCACTGGAGTTCCCTCCCCTTCAACCCGATAGAATATACGAACGCCGTCTGCATCGAAATACTGCCCCGGGAATCGGTACAAAGCCAGCATTACCAATATGCCAATGCCAACGACAAGACCACCCAGGAAAGTTATAAGTACATACGCTACACTTAAAGCCATACGGATTTCCCCTTTCTTTCGATCAACGACCAACAGGGAATGAATTTACCTTTTGCACTGCAATACAATTATCATGGAGAGGGTATGCTGTACTCAAATTATTTTGGTAATCGTGAAAACAAGTACTCATGCCACGGATCGTATCGAATACAAATGAACTGACTGTGTATAATAGGTGTCATCAATTAATTTGGAGAATAACGATGAGTATCATATTAGCTATTACAGGGTGGACCCTTTTCGTGTTGGGGATCGCAGTCGGTCTGGCATTGGATATGGTCGGTTTATTTGGTAATTGGATCATTCTTGGAGTCGTTGCAATCGCATGGGCCCTCACCGGCTTTCAGCATTTTGGGGTATGGTCACTGTTCTTCATGCTACTTCTAGCGACTCTGGGGGAAGTACTTGAAATGTTGGCAGCAGGTTACGGGGCATCGCGCTTTGGCGGGGGACGAGGCGCAACGATTTCCTCGCTGGTGGGATGTATTGTCGGCGCCATCATTGCCACCCCCTTCTTCCCGCTGGTCGGCACCCTGGCAGGAGCAATCGCGGGAGCCTTTATCGCAGCCGTTCTTTTTGAATTATTGATTGCAAATAAAACCCCCGGCGCATCACTGCGAACAGGTGTCGGAGCCGCCCTGGGACGGATCGGAGGCGTATTTGCCAAACTCGCTGTTGGAATTGCCATGCTGCTTATAGCGGCATTGAGCTACTGAGTGTTTTGACTCCAATCTCTACGGGAGAAGATTTCAAACTGGTCCAACAGACTTCCATCTTCACGCACAACACGAACACTGAAAGTGCCGCCCCGCACATCTACTGCACAAAAATGCCAACAGGTTTCAGTTTTAATCGTTTCCGGTCCCCGCACAGGTTTGCTCCAAAGCAGTACGCCGCCACCGCCTGTGATAACGTGATCAAAACCCATCAAACGATGTCGTTCATAGGCGTGAACATGTCCCGCGAACACAAT
>JAGLCZ010000614.1 GCA_023145975.1 Candidatus Hydrogenedentota bacterium
GCAAGATCAATGAGTTTTTCAGCAATTTTTTCCTGGTAGGAGTCCAGAAGGTATTCGGGATCACGCAGGTTTGGAGTGGGATAGATCCCTTGACGATGGAGCATACGTTTGAAGAAATGTATTGAAATTTCGAGACGCTGATTGGAGAAAGCCAGTATGGGTGCCAGCCGATAAAACAAACGTTGTGCGCTTTCCTTATCGCCCTCGTTGTATTGTTTATAAATGGCGGCATAGGTGTGATGTAAACTGGTAGGCATGAATGCATGGATACCTCGATCCAGCCCCTCAATCATTTGGGTTACGGCCCATCCGCCGGAGACATGAAGTTTTCCGTTTGTGGCGGTTAGCGTTTCTGTATATTTTTTCCCTGCGTCGGGTACTTCTATTTTTATACATTTGAAAACAGGAATTTCTTCGAATAAGCGGCGTATGACTTCAATTGGAATGCCATACCCCGAGGTATCCCAATCTTGCAGCATCAGAAATCCCGGCTGCATTCGGGCAACTTCGTGTACATGAGACATGAAAAGTTTTTCTTCTGTGAAGGGAATGGAAACCAGTATGCCGTCACAGCCCATCTGTGTCAGCTGCTCAGTCATGGAAGCACGAATTGTACTGGGATGTCTTGTGGCGCAACCGATAACAGGAACGCGGCCATGGACCGTGGTCAACAGGGTTTGGGTGAGATCAATGCATTCCTCATACGTTAGTTTTTCTGATTCCCCTGCCATGGCAGGAGCAAGAAATCCTGCTACCCCTGCGTTCAGGGCATATTCAATATGCACTGAAAATGCGTCGTGGTCTATGGCACCGGAAACAGAGAACGGTGTATTCAGTACTGTGATAATACCTTTCATGTTCAGACAGGAATTGGGTTGGGAGAGTTTGTTTCCCTTGTCGTGATACATGATTTGTATTCCTACTTATTAATGGTGAAGGAATCGCGGATGGAACCATCTGCTGCATAAGCATGCATGGTTAGCTGGTTACCGTCTACGATGAACGCAGGACAGGTGGGAATCCCGCTCAAATCCATTACTTCTGCGGAGTCCGGTTTTATGCCCAGTCGCGCATGGGAAGGTACGGCAACCGAGATACAGTAGATGGTACCTTCCGGTGCTGTTTTCATTCGTATCCCGTTGTGCAGCGGCCAGCTGCGTATATAGTCGTGTACATGTCCGGAAAGTGCCAGGTCAACATGGTAGCGATCAAAAAGAGTGCACCATTCCGCTTCTATATCCGGGTATTCGTTTTCTTGTGCATAGGGCGGAAAATGGAATACAGCTACTTTCCATTGTGCGTCTGTAGTACGCAGGATATTTTCCAGCCATGTAGATTGCTCAGCAATGTCAGCGGTAACGTCCAGTGAAACTAACAATAGATTACTATAGCGCAGGCTGTAGGACTGACCCCGTTCAAAACCAGCAGGGCCGTTATCTGGTAATAACATCAGGGAACGGTACAGGTCTGAGCCCAGCCCATCTATTGCATCGTGGTTGCCAACGGAAGGAACAAGCGGCTTATTTTTCAGAAAGTCGCGGTAATTGGAAAATAGCTGATCCCAATCATCCCGATGTTGTCCCGTATCGACCAGATCCCCGGAAATAGTTAGGAATGCTGTTTCCGGATGTAGTTCCAATACTTTTTGAAGCAGAGGAATACTGGCTGTTTTTTTGTGTGTATCGCTCATCCACAAGAATGTGAAAGGCGTATTATCCGCTGGAGCAGTACGAAATTCTCCCGTGACCGTATCGGGCGTTTCTTTCGTGGGAGCAATGATATATTCGTAACAGGTACCTGCTGACAGATCCGTCAAAGTGCTTGTATACCAAAGCACATTTGTATTATTGATGATATTACGATCTGTAAGTGTGACCCCGGCAGCTTCAGCAGCATCCCATGCAGGAGCGGAATGGTCGTCTTTTTTTCGGTAATAGATTTGATATGGGGATTTACAGGAAGAGGAAGTGCGCCATTGTATTGTTTGAGTGCTTTGTGGGTTGTCGCTCCAGGTGAGCACGGTCATGTCCGGCGTTTCAGAGGAGGGGTAGGCTGTCTTGCGAAAGGCGTTTAGCAAATGTGCTTCCCGGGCGCGTCCGCGGATAGTGGTCAGTAAACGGTGTCCTTCGAGCGACTCCGGCATTTCTGTTACGACCAGCTCCGACCAGTCAAGATACATACTTGAGCCGAGTGCGAAAGGATGAATTTTCTGTTGTTTGTGTAGTACGGGGGTTACGTTGGAAATGGTTAGATTGCCTTTGGCTTGTTGACTGCCTACACCCACAAAATAGTGGGGGCGATGGCGATCAAAACCGTTGATGCCCAGTCCTATATGTCCAGCAGGCATTTTTTTTTGCCAGACTTCGTAGGTATAGACTTCGTTTTTCACTATACCGCCTGTTTTTTCAAAACCACTTTCAGTGAGCCAAAAGGGAACTATTTTCTGTTGGATATCTCGCATGACTGATACGGTAACGGGTATATCTACGTCAAATCCCCAGTATGCAGTAGACAGTATTTCCCGTTGTTCAGCAGTAAGTGTTGAGAGTATTGCTGCATTATCGAGACTTGCTAATTCGTCGTAGCTGCGACCTTCACAAAGGGATGCCACCAAATCGTCCAGTACAGATTCTATGGGAAAGGGGGCTGATTGTACCGGGACTGCAAGCAGAGCCATCGTTAAAACTGTACCCAGCCGCAATAGTGTTTTTCTGGAAAATAGAGACATAAAAAATCCTTTTTTAGTTTTGATGTGTACTCTCAGGTTGTGTGTGAATAAAGATATTGATATCGCGCCAGCCTTCGTTGTAAAAACGTCGAAATAATACACCGCTCAAAATACAGATAAACAGGGTGGCACCAATCCATGCGCCAAAAGACTCAAGACCAAGCTCGACAGCGAAAAACCACGCTAGAGGCAGGCATACAAAATAGGACATGAAAAAGGTCATGTACATCATCCATCGGGTATCTCCTGCACCACGTAATGCACCCATACAAACAATGTTTACCGCATCAAATGCTTGAAAACAAGCGGCCAGTATGAGCATCTTGTGTCCCAGCCAGGCAACATCATTATCCGTATTAAAGATATTCTTTATCAAGATTCCGCCGAATAACCCAAAGGTGATCCCCATAAACATCATATAACAGGTTGCAATTTTTATGGCAGTATACACCCGTGATTTCGCCCGTGGAATATCGCGACGTCCCAGCCATTGCCCCACTATGGCGGCAATCCCCTGGTTCAAGCCAAAGGCAGGCATAAAACACACGTGCATAAAGCTGAGCGCAATGGTGTTGGCCGCCAGTTGTACTGCGCCGAAACGCCCTACAATAAAGGCCACAAAAATCCACCAGTTTGCTACATCCAGAAACATGCTGATGGCTGCGGGTAAACCAACGTGTACCAGTTCCCGAATACGATTCCAGTCAAATTGATAGGTGGTGCGCGTTCCAAATTCCCGGTTGAAACGGCTATTTAAAAATATAGCCAACAGGAGTATACTCTGAAGGGCGATGGCGATTACGGTTGCAACAGCAGCACCGGCGACTCCAAGTTTGGGAAAACCAAAATGACCAAAGATGAGTACGTAGTTCAATAACAGGTTGATTGCATTGCCGACAATGGCGGTATACATGGGAATCCGCGGATGGTCAATGGCCTGAAAAAAACCGACTACCGCCGTATTGCAGCCAATAAAGAAATAACTGAACAGGCGAATCTGAAAGTACTGGGTTTCCAGGCGGGTTACTTCCGGGGTATGATTCATGAGACCGAATATGAAAGGGGTTACCGGCCATAATACTGCTGAGAACAGGATGCCGAGGGAGGAGAGATAAATGCCCTGCCAGCAGTAACGGGAGCAGAATTGCGGGGTTCCACGACCGTAGCATTGTGCTGCAAAAGTGCTGACTACACTGATAATACCTATATACAGCGTACACAGGGTAAAGGAGCCGA
>JAGLCZ010000615.1 GCA_023145975.1 Candidatus Hydrogenedentota bacterium
ATTTATAGGAAGCAGGGGAATACTGCCAAATTAGCAGAATCTTATATCAAAGGGGGATATTACAGTAAAGGGATGGAAGTATTTTTGGAGTATTTTGTCACCAGTACCGAGCCGCAAGAGAAGCAGGAGGCCATTGCAGACCTATGTTATCAACTGCTGCAGCAATATAATTTTGCAAATACGCTGCAGACCCAGCAGCGAAATACCGTACTCAACGCCGTAGCACAGCGATTTCGTACTGCAGGGCGTATTGCATTGGCTGCCCGCATATTCCAGGAAGCAGGGGACACCTTTCACGCTTCGGAGATGTACAAAATGAATCCTGAAGATATCCTGCCGGAAAAAGCCAAGCCCACCCCGAAAAAAAATAAATAGCAGATTCTTACAGCCGTATTTTTGCAAGGTAAATGCAGGTCTTCCCTTCATGGGAAGAATAATAACTCACCCAAAGCATATCCTCATGCCACACCAAACCGGGATAACTGGTATCGCCGCCGCTGGGCAATTCAACAATAGGCTTATAGGTGTCGGCAGTCAGCGGTCCTAATGCCATTTTGTTTGTTTTTCCATAACGCCGCCCCGCCGCCCACATCCGGTTATCCGGAAAAAGGATAAAATTCGGTCCGCCAATGGCACCGTCAAGTTCCTCAAATATCCATTCTTTGTAGGGAGGAGTACTCCTTCCGAAAAAAGCGTTGCGACTGTTCCCTTCACGTCGGACCAATGCCAGCAGGGTGCCGTCCGACTGAAAACGCAGTGTGGTTTCGTTGGGCTTTCCAGTAACGGGGAGGTCTGCCCCGGGGATCCATACCACACCGTCACTGCTTTGCATTAAGGTGAGTGTCCATTCCGTACTATCCGCCACAGGTCCGCTATAGGTTACGCCATAGGCGGTATCACCATACCAGGTAGTACGCCAAAGCCAATCGCCCTCACGGCAAACAGGAACAGGCGGTGACCATATTCTACCCGCTGTCGAAAAAGTTACCCGGGGCCTGCGGCCTGTCAGTGTACTCCCCTGATATACGGAGCCGCCCATGGTAACCATCAGGCGTTTATCCGGTGTAAGGCAAATTTTCGGATCGCGTAAGTCGACACCCTTTTCCAAAAGTAAGGCGCGGGAAGACCAGGATTTTCCGTCCGATGAGGCAATGATCCGGATACCGCCATCCCCTTTTACATGTCCTGCTGCTTCACGAAAGACACAATACCAGGTGTCGTTATGACGAATAAGATCGGTGAACGCATTATGATCACCCTGTTCCCATATTTTTTCCACAGAAACCACGACCGGTGCCTCTGCAACGACAACACCCGGCAAAGAGAGCAGAAGGACGAGCAGCACTAAAATACCCATTGGTTTTCTCCTGTTGTAGTTCCTGCTTACAGTACTTTGGGAACGAATCATTATTATCGTATGTTCACCACCATACCAACCGACACTTTTTCGTTGGGAAGATTTAGAAAAATATGGATAGTACCTTCCCTGTTATTAACACAAAAGAACACTTCTGAACCGCAGGTGCTTTTGTGCTTCCTGTATATGCTACCATAGAGTACATGTCAAAGAAACAAACGAAAATACTGCGTCGTAAACGTAGACTAAAGCTATTGCTGCCGCTACTGTTCCTGAGTTCTATTGCAGGGGGATTTTTGGGCGGCTTACACTTTGCAGATCATGCGCCGGATGAAGCAGCCCGGATCACACAGATGACCTCGAAGACAGGAAATACTTTTGCTGCACGGATACGCCGCTGGGTGGATATTTCGGCATTTCAGGATTGGCTGAATCAGCCTCATGGACTTCCCGGCGTATCTGCACAACAGTCCAATTCTTCCCTGCAGGTATTTTTTGTTCCTGCACAGAAACCGGGGGGAAGTGTGGCGCAGGACGCGTTGATTGCACTTATTGACAGTGCGCATGAAAGTGTTGTGTGCGCGTTCTATGATTTTGAACTTGAGCAAGTTGCTCATGCGTTGATTGCACGTCATCAATCCGGAGTTAAAGCGGCAGTGGTATCGGATACCGATTACAAAGATCGGCCTGGAATTACCTTGTGTCGGGATGCAGGTATTTCGGTGGTATTTGACGAACGCAGTTCCCTTATGCACAATAAGTTTTGCGTGGTAGACGGGAAGCATGTTTGGACAGGATCGACCAATATTACCCGCAATGGTATGTTTGAAAACAACAATAACGCTGTGTCCATTACTTCTTCTAAACTGGCAGCCAATTTCAGAAGTGAATTCGATGAAATGTTTTTGCAGCACAAGTTTGGATCACGTTCTCCCCGAAATACCCCCTGGCCGACATTAACCGTGGCAGGCACTCAGTTGGAATGTTATTTTGCCCCTGAGGACAACGTAGAACAAGTGGTACTTGCGCGATTGGAGGAAGCACGACAGCAAATCGCGTTCATGGCCTTTGTATTTACATCTAAGCCGATTGCCGCCATGATGATCCGACAACTT
>JAGLCZ010000616.1 GCA_023145975.1 Candidatus Hydrogenedentota bacterium
TGATAAAACAGGAGTCTCCCGTCATGATGGAACTTGGTATTGTACTTGTTGTGCTTCGCTTTATTGAATTTATTAGAGTCGTTTTCTTCGGCAGCTATCCCGCAGGACCGCTGGGCATGGGCTATTAAGTAACCCTGCTTATTTCTGAAGCGACAGTATCGCCACCCCGAATGACTTCGCAGGGGCAATAAATGATTGCTTCGAATCAACCGGCAGCGGGTAAGAACAATCCCGGTCGTGTGTCAGAACTGTTTCCGTTATGGTTCTTACTTCGCGTAATCGTATTTTTCCCGTTACCGTAATTTCTGTTTTTTCCTCCCCAAGGTTTACCCAGAATAAGCGATTGCCAATACGCGCACCCTTCACCCAGTCCGTATGTGAACTATCACAGCGGAATACCATATCGCCCGCCTTGCTGTTACGGGTCATAAGTGCCAGCGCATGATAGATGGGGCGCACTGACCACTGCGGCGGATCAAAATCCCATAACCCAAAATGCATGGGTGTACTCGCGCCGGGGTAATACATCTCGTGAAGACACCAGATACTCCAACCTGCAACCCCTGCATTCAGCGCATCCATAAAAGTGGACATTGCGAGCAGGGCATACGGGTATTCACCCATGAGCGGGTTATCTGCCGGGGGCTGCATTCGTTCATCGGCAAATCCCAACTCACCAATAATAAAACGCTTGTGCGGCGTACGCGCCTTGAGTATCGCAGTACGGTCTGCCAGAATATGGCTGAGCATAGGCACCACATTAAGAGGAAAATAAAAATGGGAGGCAAAAAGGTCGGACATTTCAAAATAGGTATCATTCGCAACACATCGCTCAAACCAGCTGCGGTTATTCCCGTCATCACTACCGACAATATTTAGTTGTAAACCCCGTCGTTCAAACTCGGCAACGACACACTGATGCAGCACGACGAAAGTGTCGAAGGACTGCGCTTCCCGTTCCACGGAACGGGCAAAAAATATATCCGGCTCGTTGGTCAGCGTGAAATCCTGAATACACGTGTACCCCTTCTCCACCACGAGATGCTCAAGCAAAGCGCCAATAGCCCGTGCCAACTGTTTCGGATCCTCCCACGGATCTTTCACTGCCCACTCAACACCACACACATTCACCCGCACACCCAGCTGCTGATACAAATCAAGCGTACGATAGTGGGATAGCATATTGGCACTATCCCAGGTAAACGTTTTTGCATCCAGGCTTTTATTCCAGTCGTTATACCAGAAAAACATGCGTACATAATCAGGCTGCATCCAGGCAATACGATCTTCCCTGATCTTGATAGCCGCCGCGCCAACCCCTTTCGCTGCATTCTCGGGATTATAAAACCAGCCATCGTCTTCAAAACCAATCCCGACAAGACCTGTGGTCAGATCGTTGCTAACCGATAACACCACGCCTTTTTCGTCGGGAGGCGCAACTGCACCGGGAATCTGCTGCACGGCTATATCCGAAAAATGAGCTTCTCCAAACCCGTGTAATAACAACACTACCTGCGCGGATACGGATTGCGGCGGGGCTTCCGCCCACAGCTTTACAACACGCTTCCCTGTAACACCGCTTCCAAGAAACATGTCTGTATGAGCAATCCGCTTTCCGTCAGCATCTAAAAAACTCAGCGTAACCGTCGGTCCATGACCGCCTTCAGTAACACCTTCGGCGCAAGCACACGCATTCAGCCGCTGCCCCGGAATAATAGGGATGGTTTTATAAATACGATTCCACTCCGCCTTGGCATCCATTTTTTTCTCAACGGATAGGGAGAGGCGGGGAGTTTTCTCTGCTGTCCCATATTCGACCTGCAGTGTTTCCGGATAACGACTCCATTCTGAAAGAAATAGTTCCTCCGTCACCGGGCTTACAATCAACAGCTTTTCATCCATCACACTTCCTGTAATAAAACCCGGCAGCAGCAATGCCATATAAATCACTGACAACATATTCTATGCGCTCCTATTTTCAGATAAGCCTAACGGAACACCCCCGTAAAGCGCAAGCAATTCAGAAAAACGGGAAACCCCGGCACGTTTATTCCAGTCAAATATCTGTCAAACCCATAGAATTTCAGACCAAATGGAGAAGAAGAAATGCCCCTTAAAAAAACGAGCATACGTCGCGGTCTTCAATGGATACTGATCCTGATCCTCTTGTTGTCGTGCTGGCTTTGGTGGCGAACTGGAAGTATTGAGGTCGTTCTGGACCAGGAGTCCCTAAAAATACATCCTGTTACCGACGGTCCTGTTACATTTTCTATCATGACTTATAATGTGCAGGCACGCCCCTGGTTTGATGATTCAAAACATACCTTTCACTATCTTTCTCCCCTCCTGAATAAGTATGATATCTGTGCTGTTCAAGAATGCTTCAAGGACCATAACCGCCTGTGGAACGAAGCAGAACATCCCGTAAAGATTTATCACGCTACCCTGAAACATCCCCTGAAAGTTGTAGGTTCGGGATTATCCATCCTCGGCAAATACCCCTTGGAAAAGACGACAGGAATTAACTTTGCACACCAGGGAGACAAACAGAACTTGCCGGCATCCAAAGGGGTCCTCATGGCACGGTTTAAGATACAGGATATGCTGCTGGATGTGTATACCACCCATATTGCTGCCGGAAAACATACCGCTTCACTGGAAGCGCGTATTGCCCAGGGCAACGAAATCATACAGTTTATCCAGACCAATTCGCCCCCGGAAAATGCCGTTATCCTCCTCGGTGATTTTAACATGCGCCCCAGTCGCGGTACGAAAGATAAAGAGGCCAACAAAGATAATCCCCGTGTATATGGTTTTGACAGGATTGTTGACGCATTAAAATTGCGGGATGCTTCCGATGAGATTAATGGGCCTATAGGCAAAGAAATTGATCGTATCCTGTTCCGACCCGGTAAAAATCAGACGCTGCAGCCTTTGGACTGGGAACACGACGCGCCCGAATTTTATGATCCCGACGGCAAGGCACTCAGCGACCACGAACCTGTAATTGTAAACTTCAAGCTTACGAAAGAACCGACGGGCTAACTTCTCCCCATTTATTGCACTGGGCAATCTGCAATTGCGATAATTTTGGGAAAGTAAGAATTATTCATGCCCGAATTCCTGACGAAAGCTTCAATGAAAAAATGGCTAAAGCGATTGACGATACTCCTTATAGTATCAATAAGTATACCCACTCTGTTGTTTGTAATTGCCGTGTATGCGTATCTGCATACTATACGACAGATACCCGGCAACTTGAATGTTGCAGCAGTATCCGGCCTTTTTGGGCGTCATGTAAACCCTTTCATCGGTACGGGTGGCGTACCCTGGTTGTGTGCTCATAATACGCCGGCAGCATCAGCGCCTTTCGGTATGGCACGACCGGGTCCCGATACGGCTTCGTTATTTATCAACAGGGCGGCATTAAATTTTTCCGGCTACTATTACGCTGACAACAAGATTATCGGGTTCAGTAATACACGGCTTCCCGGAGCAGGGGGAATTGCGGGCGGCAACTTCCGTGTTTTTCCCACATCATTGAAAGAACCGCCTCATAGCCGTCTGAAAACCCCTTTTGCCCGATTCTCGCACAACCGTGAGAAAGCCTTTCCCGGATATTACGGCGTGTGGTTACCCAAAAAGGATATCCTCGTTGAACTAACCGCAACTCCTCGTGCAGCACTACACCGATATACTTTTCACGGTCAGGACACCCCCTTTCTTTTTTTTGATATTACCAGTGCTATGGGCGAAGAATCTTGTGGTGAAAGCCATTTTCTGATAAATCCCAAAACACAGGAAATAGAAGGTAAGGTGCGCTCTTTTTCAGGATCTGTAGGAAATAAAAATGGGCTGGTACTGTATTTTGTGGCCCGTTTCAGCAAACCTTTTGCCTCCCATACGATATGGGTAAATGATTCTCTGCTCCCCAATGCAGAAGGGGCAGTCGGAAAAGATATCGGCGTATACCTGGGCTTCAGCCCAATGAAACCGAGCACCACTGTGGAGATGCGTCTTTCTCTTTCATGCGTGAGCATTGCCAATGCACGTGAAAATCTAGCTGCTGAAATAGCAAACCGTCCTTTCGAATCCATACTCGAATCCACAAAGGATGCCTGGGAAAAATGCCTGAATCGTATCTATATTCAGGGGGGAACACCCCAAGAACAGGAGATTTTTTACACGGCTTTGTATCGAAACTTCCAGATACCTACTATTTTCAGCGATGTGAACGGAGAATACACGGGATTTGATGAGAAGGTGCATATTGCCAAAGATTTTACCTACTACACCGACTTTTCTCTATGGGACACCTTTCGTACAACCCATCCCCTATACAACCTGATTGCCCGCGATGAGCAGCGGGACATGATGGTCTCTCTTTTGGAAATAGCAAAGGCGGGCGGTGCTTTTCCGCGCTGGCCTGCCGGATGTCACTATTCAAAAAGCATGTTCGGCACCCCGGCAGATATGGCTGTCTCCGAAGCATATCTGAAAGGTATTCGCAACTTTGATATTGAAACCGCTTACGCTATTATGCGTCGTACAGCATTGGAAGGTGTTCCCGCCGGCTCCGACTTCAACGGGCGCAAAGGTCTCGCATCCTACCTGAAATATGGCTATTGCCCCGATGATAAAATGGAAAAATCTGTATCCTGCACACTGGAATATGCCTGGGCAGATCATGCCCTGTCGCTGCTGGCAAAAGAACTGGGTAAGCAGGAGGATTCCGATTTATTCGCCCGCCATGCACAGTTTTACCGCAACTCCTGGAATCCACACACCCGCTATTTTCATCCTCGCAACGCAAATGGAAATTTTGTGAGGAACTTTAAGTCGGATATTCTCAGCTACGCGGATTTTGATCAGAAGTATACTCGCGCCTATGTGGAAGGGAGTGCCGAGCAATGGCGGTGGGCAGTACCTTTTGATCCACAGGGACTAATCAAACTTATAGGCAATAATGAAATCTTTGTGCGGGAACTTTCAAGTTATCTCAATCGCAGCAACCCCAAACTCGGCGGATGGAACCCCGGCCCCTATTACTGGCACGGCAATGAACCTTACTTCCATGCCGCATACCTGTTCAATGAGGCAGGTCGTCCCGATCTCACCCAAAAATGGGTGCGCCATATATTAAAAGAAAAATATGATAACAGTCATATCGGTCTGGACGGAAACGACGACTGTGGAACCTTGTCTGCGTGGTATGTGTTTAGTGCTGTCGGACTGTATCCCATTGCAGGTACAACCCGCTACTGGACAGGTGCACCGCTTTTTGAACGCGCTGACCTGCAGATGAAGCCAGGCACAATCTTGACGATTATTGCAGAAAATAATCCCGCCGAAAACCCCTATGTAAAACGGGTATTTCTTAACGATATCCCCTTGGACCGCCCCTGGCTGGATCACAATGAAATCGCCGATGGCGGTATCCTGCGTTTCGAAATGATAACGGAATAAGACGTTATATATACAAACGGATATGATCTTCCGAAAGAAATAACGGGGTACATACAGAGACAGACCGGTACAAATTCGATTATGGTACAATCAACTCCTTCGGATACAAACCAGAAAATACAGGAAAAAGAAAATAGTTTATGCGTACCATTAACATCAAGCTGATTATTGCCATCATTACCATAACCATTTTAGCAGGCTGCCCGAAAGTGCCAGCAGACGATCCGTGCAGTTTACAGGTAAGCGGAAACAGCCGTTTCCTGGTTCATGAGAATGGAGAGCCATTCTTTCCTATTGCTGATACAGCATGGGGCATTGCATGGAAATTAAACCGCAAAGAAGTTGATCGGTATCTACAGCGACGCAAAGAACAAAGCTTTAATACCATTGCGTTAATCGCATTTCCTTCTTATGAAGGCGCCGCAATACTTCCAAATGCATACGGGAACTATGTCTTTGAAACCACCGGAAATCGGTGGAATCCGCTGCAGCCCATTACAACACCGGGGGAGAATCCTGAAAATGCCGTTGAATATGATTATTGGGATCATCTGGAATATATAATCGACGCATCGGGAGACAAGGGAATGTATGTGGTTTTATTACCGG
>JAGLCZ010000617.1 GCA_023145975.1 Candidatus Hydrogenedentota bacterium
GAAACGGGTGGGGAGCAAAATCCCTTTACCCTGCCCGTCGGCGAAAACGTATTGCTGTCTGGAAGCATGGGGCTGGGCTCCCTTTCCCTACCCGCTCTTGAACCTGGCGACATCATCTATACAGACGCCTTTGATCCTACGATTATGTCTGTGAACAAAGCGAAAGTTGAAGCATTACGCCGTGAAACACTGAATATCGCAGGCGAGAGGATTGACACGATTGTCATTGCCACTACCATAGCGGGGTTTACCACCCTTGCCTGGATATCAGCGGATTCGGAAGTGGTGCGTGCAGAAACCCCTGTTGGTCTGATCATCAAAAAAATTACGCCGGAAGAAGCTGTTGCGCCTATGGAAGCAGAGGAATCTGCGAACATGCTCAATGCACTGTCCATTACGCCTTCCGGTCTTATCCCAAATCCAGATGCCAAAACACTGCACATGCGCATTACATCAGATGATCCCAAATTGCTGCCGCCTGAAGATACACGACAGCGGTATGAAAAAGATATCTTTATAATAACCCGTCAAAACCCCGATAAAGAATCCTATACCGAAGCCCTTTCCGACGAAGAAAAAGCAAGGAACCTCAGCTCAGATCTATTTATTCAGGCAAACCATCCACGCATCCTTGAAACAGCCAAAGACATTATCGGGGAAGCAAAAACATCCTGGGAGAAATCAGTACGGCTGCATTCCTGGATCTATGAAAACATTTCCAAGAAACATGTACTGTCAATTCCCAGCGCGTTGGATGTGTTGGAACAACGCTCTGGAGACTGTAACGAACATGCCGTGCTTTTTACAGCACTCAGCCGCTCCGTTGGTATTCCGACACGCGTTGTGATTGGTCTGGCGTGGAGCCGCACCCTGCAGGCATTCGGCTATCATGCCTGGGTCGAAATATACGCGGGACACTGGATTGCTATGGATCCCACATTCGGCGAAAAAGTCGCAGGACCCACTCATATTAAACTGTTAACGGGAAGCATAGACCAATGGCCGCGCCTGCTTTCTTATATTGACACACTGAGCATCGAAATAGTCAAAGAAGAAATGGATGCCACCACCTTATAACAGAAGGAACTCAATGACAAATATGATACAGACCCTCGCGTTGGAAAAACGGTTCGGCACCAAAAATGCCGTGAATGCGCTTGATCTAACTATTGATGCAGGGGTATTTTTCTGTTTCCTCGGGCCCAACGGCGCAGGGAAGACCACCACAATAAAAATGCTTACGGGCCTGCTCCATCCAAGCAATGGGCAAGCGCTCCTGGGTGGGTTTGACATTGCAAAGGAACCCGTCGAAGCTAAGAAGCTGATCGGTTATGTCCCCGATCACCCGTTCCTGTACGACAAACTCACGGGAAACGAGTTCATGCGCTTTGTAGCCGGACTCTACCAGATGTCTGAAGCAGACTATCAGGCACGGTGCGGCGAATTACTCGAAATGTTCGAGATCGCCCATGTGGCAGATCAACTGGTGGAAGATTACAGCCACGGTATGCGCCAAAAACTATCCTTTGCTTCCTGTTTTCTCCACGATCCGAAAATCGTTATTGTAGATGAACCCTGGGTAGGACTCGACCCCAAGAATATCCGCTTTGTGAAAAACTTCTTAAAACAAAAATGCAGAGAGGAAGGGGTAACCATATTTATGTCTACCCACACCCTCGCCATTGCAGAAGAAGTCGGCGACCTGATCGGTATTATCAATAACGGCAGTCTGAAAGCCCTGGGTACCGTTGCAGAGATTAAAGCGCTGCACAACCGCCCCGGCTCGCTCGAAGACGTGTTTCTGGAAATAACTCAGGAAACAGAAGAAGGCGCATTGCATACGATAAAAAATACGCCCACCGGAGTCATAACCCCATGAATCAGGTGTGGATCATTATTCTGGCAAAACTGCGTATGGCCGGGCATGAAATAGCAGGAGTACGCAACGAATCCAAGCTCAAAGTCGGTGTGGTCACAATTGCCGCTACGCTGCTCTGGGTAGGCGCATTCTTTATGTTTCGCACGGGATTCCAATGGATATTGATTTTTGGCGGACAAGGCGGTGCCGCATTCAATTTTGGCGATATCCTGATGTCACGCCTGCTCAGTATTCTCACGCTTGCCATTTTCATACTGCTCATTTTCTCCAATATACTGGTGGTGTTCTCAACCCTGTACCGATCACAGGAAGTCGTATATCTTCTGCAGGGGCCCATCCGTTATGACCACTTTTTCTTCGCGCGGTTTTTCGAATGTATCGCATTCAGTTCCTGGTCCCTTGCCTTTCTGGGTTCTCCTTTGATGCTCGCCTATGGGTTAAGTACGAAAGCATCACTGCTCTTTTATTTTGCAGCATTCGCCTTCTTCATCCCCCTGATTGTTGTACCCGCCTGTATCGGTGCAATTATTTCCATGTCCCTGGTCTATATATTCCCCCGATTAAAACTACGCAGTCTTATTCTTACTGCCGTGGGTGCTGTGGGCGGCTTATTTTTCTATATCCATCACATATTACGGGGCACCCAATGGTCCCCTGAGACGCTGCTTCAAGCCACCGGGCAAACCCAATCGTGGGCATTACCGAGCCACTGGGCATCCATGGGAGTACTGAGTGCCGCCAAGTACCAATTTCAGGAATCCCTGTTCTGGTTTCTGCTCCTTTCCTCTACGGCTCTGGTATTCCTGCTGTGCAGCGGCGCCATTGCACAGCGTATCTTCTTTCCCGGGTACTCCTACCTTGCCGGACAGGATCGGCAGCGGATCCGTCCACAGAACCGGGGCGTACTCAACCGCATAGAATATCTCCTTGCCTTTTTGCCCAATCCCACACGCGCCCTGGCAGTCAAGGACATCAAGTTGTTCTGGCGCGACCCGACCCAATGGTCACAGTTCGTAATCTTTTTCGGTATCATGGCGATTTACATTGCCAACCTGCGCAATTCATCGAGCTATTATGAGCAGGAAATGTGGCGCAGCTGGATTGCCTGCCTGAATGTCGGCTCCGTCACCCTGATACTGGCGACCCTTACCAGCCGCTTTGTGTTCCCATTGGTCAGCCTCGAAGGGCGACGCTTCTGGATTATCGGACTGGCACCGCTCACCTTCAGCAGTCTGGTCTGGCAGAAATTCTGGCTCAGTATTGCCACCACCTCGCTGTTTACCGTGGGACTCGCCGTACTGTCCGCCTCCATGCTTCAATTGGAACCCGTATACTT
>JAGLCZ010000618.1 GCA_023145975.1 Candidatus Hydrogenedentota bacterium
CCGCGACGAAAAGCCACCGGCTGGTTCAGAACAGAAGAGATAGACGGTAAATGGTGGTTGATCACACCGGAGGGCACCCTGTTTTTCTCTCTCGGTATCACTTGCATCGGCACATGGGAACGCACCTTTGTAGAAGGACGTAAGGACTGGTTTGAATGGCTGCCGCCCGAAGATGATCCTGTGTTCGGCTCCATTTACTCAACGATGAAGGGTGCACACAGCATGGCGGATCCCATTGGAGGATCAGGAAAAACTTTCGGATTCTACACTGCAAATCTTATTCGGAAATACGGTAAGGACTGGGCAGTAAAATGGCAGGAAAGCGTATACCCACGCTTGAACCATTGGGGATTTAATACCATAGCCAACTGGAGTCAGGAAGATGTGCTCCGCAACAGCACCCTTCCGTTTGTTGCCAGTACAGGACTGAATAAGGTACGTCTTATTGAAAGCGCACGGGGCTACTGGCGCAAGATGATGGATGTCTATGATTCTTCCTTCGAAGAGAATGTTGACGCGGCAGCGAAATATATTGCAACGAAATATGGGGACAACCCCTTGTGTATTGGCTATTATGTGGACAATGAGCTGGCATGGGAAGGGGTAATAGAGGGCGTGCTTTCCAGTGTCCCGGAACAACCCGCCCGTCAGGCACTGCTTGACTTTCTTCAAAAACGCTATGCTGCTCTGGAAGACCTGAATAGTGCATGGAATATCTCTCTGGAATCATGGGACGCTTTGGATAACGCTGCAGCAACCAGCACCACAGCCCGGAAGGATATGTCCGACTTTCTCTATGCTTTTGCCCATCAATACTTCTCCGTTATCCAAAATGCCATCAAAGTTCATGCGCCAAATCAGTTGTACCTGGGATGCCGCTTTGCCAGTGCACCGGACGAAGCGGTACGCGCCTGTGCTGATGTAGCGGATATGGTTTCATGCAATCTCTATTATCCAAGTATCCCCGCCGACAAATATGCCGGCAAAAACAGTTTGGGCAAACCCGTCATCATCGGTGAATTTCACTTTGGCGCACTTGACCGGGGCATGTTTCATACGGGACTTGTAGGTGCAAAAGATCAGGCTGATCGCGCCGCCCAGTATAAGCGTTACGTACGCAGTGTTGCAGATAACCCTTCTTTTGTCGGCTGCCACTGGTTCCAGTATATAGACGAACCTAT
>JAGLCZ010000619.1 GCA_023145975.1 Candidatus Hydrogenedentota bacterium
TTGCTTCGTTACCTCGCAATGACGAATGTGATTTTGAGAAATAGAAGACAATGAAAAACGACGAACTGCCTAGCATCCAGCGGACTTATGACTTGATCTCATGGTACCACCGGCTCATTCCCAAGTTGTACTTGGGAATGCACTCTCTCTTGAAGTTGCACTTCTTTCTTCAGTCCGCTCCACACACGCAATGACGAATGAGTCACAAGGGGTACGCGGGACATGTTTAACGCATTTTCAGCAGAATTCTGCCCATTTTCCTCTTCTTATAGGGCTTTTCGCTTTTCTATAAGTGCTTTTCACTTTCTCAAAAGTACTTTTGACTTTCTTAGAAGCAGTATTGACTTTCTCGAAAGTAAAATTAATATTCTTGAAGATGCTTCTTGCTTTCCTGAAAGTATCCTTTGCTTTCTCCGAATTACTATTGGCTTTCCCAAAGATGCTGTTGGATTTCCGGGGATATGGCAATACTTTGCTATGGGGGCATCACAGGTTGGCGACACGGGTGGCAGGGTCGCCCCAGAAACCGTATGCTTTGCCCCGGATGCCACGTACATGTATCCAGTATTGCTGCCCCGATTGAAGTGCGGTAATTTCAAATGCAGATTCGCTGGCGGCGGTGTTTTTGATGAGGAATTTTCCGCAGCGAGGCGGTTACGCTGCGTGACATATATTTGTAAGATCAGGTATTTTGTCTTTATTTTCTTGGAGGGGATTATAAAAATTCTTGTTTATGTTGGTGCGGTGATACCATTTTGTTTATTATTCTTTCTGTACAATTAAAAACGCAGGAGAAATATTATGTACCGTAGCGCAATAGGGGTTGTATTTTTTGGATATATACTCTGTGGTGTCGTTTATGCTGATGTCTTTGAGGGTGCGGAGTGGTTGCGTGCTCCTGTGTTTGATGGGACTTCTATCGTAGACTTGTTTCATCGTGAAGGGGGAACGGCTCCCGAACTATCCGGACCTGTTAATGTACATACTTTATTCCGTAAGGATATCGTCTTGAAAGCGCGACCCGTTTTTGCTACGGTTGCTATTACCGGGGATGACTACTTTAAATTTTATGGTAATGAGCAGTTTTTATTTCAGGGACCGGAGCCGGGGTATCATTTTGCCTATCCTTTTTATTGGGCGGATATTACCGAGTTTCTTGCAGAGGGTGTGAATTGTTTAGCGGCACATGTATATTATCAGGGTTTATGTAATCGTGTGTGGAATAGTGCGGATAACCGTTCAGGATTCATGCTTGCTCTGGACGTGCGTTACGAAGATGGTACAGCGGATCGTTTTGTTACTGATGGAAGTTGGAGTTGTTTTTCGTTGGATGCATTTCCGAGTGAAGATACCATAGGATATAAAACACAATTTCTGGAACATATAGACATGCGGCACATGCCGGTGGGATGGGCGTTGCCCGACTATGATGACAGTCAATGGCTGCAGCCGTTGCAAGGGCGTCAGGATCATCAATTTGTAAAGCAGATAACCCCACCATTACAGATTACCCGGTATGATCCAGTGGAGACAATGTGTATTGAAGAGGGACGTTATTTCTACGATTTTGGGCAGGAAATTGTAGGGCATACCCGTGTGCGTATACAGGGGGAACCCGGTCATGTATTGACAGTACGACACGGTGAGGAATTGCTGGAATCAGGGGCGGTGCGTTATGAGATGCGGGCGAACTGCCGGTATGAAGAGTTTCCTGTATTATCAGGAAAAATGGATACCATAGAATTTTATGATTATAAGAGTTTTCGTTATATGGAAATTCTGGATGCACCTAATCCACCTGAAGTGTGGGTAGATGTTCGTCACCATCCATTCGAGGAGGATTCCGTGTCTTTTACTTCTTCGAATAAACTGCTGCAGGATATCTGGGAGTTGTGTCAAAATGGCGTGAAGATGGGGGCACAAGGCAGTTTTGTGGATTGTCCTTCCCGTGAGAAGGGGCAATATCTGGGTGATACCGTCATTGCTGCAAGATCGCATTTATGGTTGACAGGGGATCCTACATTGACGCGCAAAGCCATTATGGATTTTGCGAATTCTCGTAAGATTCATGTGGGATTGATGGCAGTAGCCCCGGGTAGTTTTATGCAGGAGATTGCTGATCACTCCTTACAGTTTCCGCTGCTGGTGCTGAATTATTATCGTATGACCGATGATAAAGCGGTGGCACAATTTGCCGTAGATGCGGTTTTTGATGATCTTTTCAATTATTTCGCCAAATACGAGAATGAAGCGGGATTGCTGGCAGGCCTGGATCAGAAGAAAAATAAATGGGTGCTTGTGGATTGGCCTGACAATCTGCGGGACGACTATGACTATCAATATTCATTGGAGGCGGGAAATACAGTGGTGAACGCCTTTTATTATGGTGCGCTGCGTTCCGCAGCAGCGCTTCAACGGCTATTGGGTCGATCCGGGGTTCGCTATGATACCCGTGCCGATCGCTTAGCCCTAAGTTTTTCAGAACACCTTGTTGACCCGGAAACGGGGCTGTATCTTGATGCACCGGGTTCTTCGCATAGCTCGCTTCATGCAAATGCGGTTCCTTTGGCTTTCGGTCTTACTGAGGGGGTGGATAAAGATCGTCTTATTGACCATATACGCGAGAAGCGACTGGCGTGCGGCGTATACATTGCATCTTATGTTATCGAGGGGCTTTTCAAGGCGGGTGCCGCCGATCTTGCATTTGATCTTATTACTTCCACAGACGAACATTCCTGGAATGAGATGTTACGACATGGTGCGACTACCTGTATGGAGGCGTGGGGCCCCGAACAAAAATGGAACACCAGTTGGCTGCATCCCTGGAGCAGCAGCCCCATTTATTTGATAGCGGAATATGTTATGGGATTGAGTCCTGCGGAACCAGGGTGGAAAAAAATTCATATTGCTCCTGCTGCCATTGCCGGACTGCCGGATATGACATTGCGTGTCCCTCTCCCTCAAGGCGAGATTACTGCAGTCTATACTGCGAAGGAAGGTTTTACCTATATGACTCCCGCTGATACTCCTATTGATCTGTCTGCACCGGAAGGTGTGCCGTTACGTGTGTTATCCCAACCCGTTGCGAACTGCCGCTCGAAAGGGGGACCTGATGTTGCTGCCCTTAGAAAAGCGGGATGGATGGAACGTGTGGGTAATACTGCCGGACTGTGGGTATCTGTATCTGCACAGCAATTGTATGTTGTTGAGAATGGAACGGTACGGTGGAGCACAGCATGCTCCACGGGTATGAATGGCATAGGTGGCTTAGCCGATAGCGAAAAAACACCAAGCGGGTGGCATAGAATTGCAAAAAAGGTGGGGGATCGGGAGCCTTGGGGGAGGATATTCAAATCGCGTGTTCCTACTTCCCGCAAATGGAAGGCTGGCGATAAAACTGATGTAGATTTGGTATTGACACGTATTTTTATTTTGGAGGGTCTTGAGCCGGGTATCAACAAAGGACGAGACAAACAGGGACGCGTTGTGGATTCACGGGAACGCTATATATATATACATGGCACCAATGATGAAGAGAACCTGGGGCAGCCTGTATCCCATGGATGCATTCGTATTTCTAACGAGGCAGTACTTGCCTTATTCGACTTTATCCCCAAAGGAACATTGTTATATATAGAGTTGTAGGGTATACTTAAGATAAAGGTATCGACTGCGTTATTACCACATAAGGTGAAAGTTATGAATACAACACGATTTTATGGCAAAAAAGCGGTAGATCTTTGTGCGATGGTACTGGTAGTATTTTTGCTGACAGGCTGCGGCGCAGAAATCTTGATGACTACCGCTGTCCGGGGGGAGCTTGAAGCGAAAAATGCCAAGTCAGCTATGAAGCAGCTGAACTATGTCAAGGGTAA
>JAGLCZ010000062.1 GCA_023145975.1 Candidatus Hydrogenedentota bacterium
CCGTTTCTGCTGCCCGACGGCACCTGGCATGTACGCATCAACAGTGCTGCCCTGCCTCCTGAAGATTACTTTGTTTGTGATGCCGTACCGCCCGTGCAGGGAGGTTCCTTTGAAGCAAGTGCGAAAAGCGTGGTGGTCTTGACCCGACCCGCATGACAAAACGCCTTGTGACGCACGAAATTAACGGCCGGTAAATTCACGCACAAAGTCCAGTATGATCCCCGTTACAAAGGTCGCCACCCCAAAAGAAACCGCGATTGCATACAAGACAACGCACGCCTGGGTAAGTCGCTTCAAACTATAATCCCACGCATTAGCAAGGGGCATGGCGCTGAACAACGCCAGCGGAAACAGAAGAAACAATACCCAAAAGAACATGCGTCCCGCTTCCATTTCGAACCACGCCCATTCCGCCAGGTCCGGCATGGCACGATCAAGCCACGTATCATGCGCTTTGTAGATCAGGGTTATGGCATAGAGAGCGCCGAAGTGAATAATACCGATCATCAGTACCGTAAGGAGGGGACGGAAAAATAAGCGCACAGGAGACAGCGGCAGAACAGTCGTAATACGCCCGCTCAAACGCAGCCAGAAATAAACACCCATGTAGATGAATAACAATATCGGCAAGAGAACCGCGCCCACAAGTACCGCTAAGATACGGAGTGCCCAAACGGGAAGATTCCACTGCACAGCGAGCCACGAAAACACCCCCAGCCATACAATCACCGCTTCCTTTTTCTTTGGAGCCGCCTGACTGAACGCATACTTCGGCGCAGCTTTAGGAGCAGTCTCCTCCAGCGCAGAGGATCGGGTGTCTATCGGAACACTCGCTTCCCCGTCGCCGCAAACGCGCAGAAGAATAGCCGCCTGACTCTGGGCAGTACCCATCTTACGTATTACATCCAACACATCAATGTCTTCTGGACGCACCTTGCCTGTCCCGTTGATTTGCTCGGTGATATGCGCCTGCAGCCGCGACAAAGCACGATCATACTGCTTCTTCGTCAAACGCTCCGACAGAATATCGGCGACAGTCTGCATATACTTGCTTATGTATAATTGTTGTTTTTGTGTATATTCCATTTGTTTCCCTGCTGCGCGTAAGTATACCTGATCAGAGACACAGATTCTAAGCGGACACGATCTACATTCCTGTTTGCTTCCCCACCGTCATTCTCTTGCAGCGGCAATCATCTTTGCACGATCCAGCGGCGCTACGTCCCGTACAATAAACTCGCGCATAGCTTTGCCTGCATCCGTATCTTGCGGATAGGACATGAAGTCCAGCACAATGCCGAGACGGGATGCAACACGATGCGCCAACAGCGGCCACACCGCACCAATATCGCCAATGACAGGAATACTTCCCGCATGTCGCGCAAAGCCCGACATTTCCATGCGGAAAGGAACCTTGAACACCTTGGTCTTTGGAAGTCCTTCGGCGATGGCGCGCTGCACTTCGCCCCCCGACTGTTCTGCACG
>JAGLCZ010000620.1 GCA_023145975.1 Candidatus Hydrogenedentota bacterium
CGCTCGAAAGTGCTCAATATCCCATTCTGTTTTCCACCGGATTCCCTAAAACACGGTACTATGTTGTCTGCACTGGGTGTGCCTGATTTACGGGGTACTACAAGTACTTATTTTTCGTTGTCTGACAGTTTTAGCAAAGAACAGCTGACAGAAAATCTTGGGGGCGGGAAGCGCGTTGCATTGTCTTTTGATGGCGCGGACGAAGCGTTTATTCATATTCCCGGTCCGCGGGATTTACGCCGCAAGTTTAATGAGACAGGTGCTTATACCAAAGCCCCATTGACCATCAAAGTTAATCGATCTGATCATCGCGGTATAGTGGCGGTTGATGGAAAGCGGGTGGAACTGGAACAGGGTGTATGGTCGGAATGGCTTGAAATGTCCTTTGTTATGTCGGATACCGTTACGGTACGGGGTATCACCCGGTTTTTCCCACAGGAAATAGGGGAACAGACGCGTATTTACATGGCGTGTGTACAGTACCATCCAGCGGCACCGTATGCGCCGTTATCCGTGCCTGAATCGTATAGTGCTGAACTCAAAGATCGCTATGGTATCTATAAAACTATTGGGTGGGCGTATGATACTCATGCCCTGCGTCAGAATGATATAGATGAAGATGCGTTCCTGAAAGATATTGAGCAGACTATGGCATGGCGTGAGCGGCTTACCTTAGATGAATTGGAACGGGGTGAGTTTGACATGCTGCTTAGTGCATGGACCGCCACCGATCGGGCAGGACATATGTTCTGGCATTTTCGGGATGAAAAGCACCCTTACTATGTTCCTGATGCACCGGTGCGTTGGCGAAAGGCACTTGAATATACTTACAAACGCGCTGATGAGATTACAGGAAAAGTACTTGAAAAATTGAATGATGAAGATTTGTTGTTTGTATTTTCCGATCATGGTTTCGGTTCCTGGAGGATGGGGTTCAACCTCAATACGTGGCTCCGTGATAACGGCTATTTGAGCGTTGCGAATCCGGAACAGGCGGAACGTGGATTTCTGCAGGGTATCAATTGGAATGAAACCCGTGCTTATGCTATGGGACTCAGCTCTTTCTATTTGAATTTACAGGGACGGGAGACGGGCGGTATTGTCGAGCCTGGAAAGGCGGAGTCGTTGGC
>JAGLCZ010000621.1 GCA_023145975.1 Candidatus Hydrogenedentota bacterium
CGGCAAATTTAAGGTGCTCGTAGCCACGGATGTGGCAGCCCGTGGACTTGATATCAATGATATCTCCCACGTCATCAATTATGATATTCCCCAAAATCCGGATGATTATGTGCATCGCATTGGCCGTACAGCACGCGCCACACGCGAAGGCGATGCTATCACCTTTGCGACACCAACGGATCATACGACCTTAGGTGCTATTGAAAGAACACTGGGTTATAATATTAAACGTCAGGAATATGCCGGCGCCCCACGAATACTCACCGTATTCAGGCCGAACGAAAAAGGCAAGAAAAAGACCGGCGGCAAACGACGGGGTCGAAGCATGTTTCGGCGGCGGTAATATATCCTGTAATTTTGAGGATTGAAACATGCCCTCCCCTACTCTGGCCTGTTTTTACTTTCCCAATTATCACCATGATCCGCGCAACGAAGCCTATCATGGCACTGGCTGGTCGGAATGGGAACTGGTAAAGAATGCCAATCCCCGATTTTATGGTCATCACCAGCCCAAAATACCTGCCTGGGGCTATGAAGATGAATCCGACCCTGCGGTAATGGCAAAAAAAATTGATGCTGCCGCAGATCATGGTATTGATTCCTTTATCTTTGACTGGTATTACTATGACGATGGTCCCTTTCTAGAACGCGGTGTGGAACAGGGATTCATGAAAGCGACGAATGCTGATCGTATGCAGTTTGGCGTCATGTGGGCCAATCACGACTGGATAGATATCCACCCCGCCACATTAAACAAAAAACCAAAATTACTGTACCCGGGCATTGTCACTCCTGAAACCTTCGAAAAGATGACGGACCATCTGATCTGCAACTATTTCACGCATCCCTCCTACTGGTGCATTGACGGCTTCCCCTGGTTCAGTGTCTACGAACTGCACACGTTGATGAAAAGTTTTGGCAGTGTAGAAGCTACTGCGGCAGCGTTACAGCGTTTTCGGGAAAAAACTCTGGCAGCCGGTTTCCCAGGTCTGCACCTCAATGCTGTAGCATGGGGCGTACAAATACTTCCCAATGAAACGGTAGTAAAAAATGCAGAAATGCTGATCCGGCGTATGGGCTTTGACAGTGTTACCTCCTATGTATGGATACATGAAATCCCCCTCGACCAATTCCCGGAAACACCCTATAGCGCGGTCATGGAAAAAGCAACCGGTATATGGCAGCGGGAAGTAGATCGCTTTGGCGTCCCCTATTACCCCAATGTCACTATGGGGTGGGATCCTTCCCCGCGATGCCGCCGGGAAGACGCCTACGAGAATAAAGGCTATCCGTTTATGGCATCCATAAGCGGCAACACTCCGGAAGCCTTCAAACAAGCCCTTCACAATGCCGGGCAATTCCTTCAAGACCATCCCCAATGCAACGATATTCTCACCCTCAACTGCTGGAACGAATGGACCGA
>JAGLCZ010000622.1 GCA_023145975.1 Candidatus Hydrogenedentota bacterium
TTGGTGGAGTTGTTTTTTCAGGAGTTTTTATGTCAGATAAACGTCTTATTTTTCTTGATGCATTTCGTGGTATTGCAATTTCCGGAGTCATCGGTCTTCACATTATCACTGCAATTGTGTTTAATAATGATCTTGAGTCCTTGAGTACCTTGTCCGCACTGGCGATGATCGCTATTGCGCCCATTGGATTTCTGGGTACGTGGGCACCTATGTTCATGATGATTTCCGGTATGGTCAATGCCTATGTATTACACCGTATACTAAAACAACATCATGAAAAGAAACGGGGAGGTACTCCTTTTCGTAGTATCATAGCCGGCTCTATAGCAGCCGGTATGTTCCTGTACTTACTGTCCATGCTCAATATGACCTTTATGCACCATTCCATGTTTTATAATGGTTCGTTTCAGCATACACTGCTTAGCAGTTCTCTGCAGCAGGGCAGTTGGCAGTCTTTTTCTCCTGATCTGTTATTTTACAACGACGCACTTTCTGTAATTGCTATGAGCGGAGTGTTCACCACCCTGCTGTTATGTCTGGTGTGGTCGGGAAATGGATTCAAACGCATGGGTCGTTCTGTCGCGTGGATCGCTGTTATTGCCGCAGGTATATTTCTTCTTTCGCCGGTGATTCATAAAATACTGGATCCTGTCTTCTTCGATGCACTTAACAGCGGTCACTTTGTAACAGCATTTATACTGAAACTATTTGTTGGTCCAAATTTCTCGTCCATCCCCTTCGTATCCTACGGTCTTATCGGGGCACTCATCGGAATCGGTCTTGCTCGACGTGCTCCAGTAACCCTATTTCGCCGTTATGGTTATGGTGTTTCAGCCGCGCTGGTCGCCTGTGGCGTACTTCTTTTTGTTACACAGCAATTCAGCCTTGCTGATCTTGCCAATCATCCGCAACCCCTTAAAATGCACTTTGTTAATCTGGGTCTCATGCTTGCCACCTGTACGTTCCTTAGCTTGCACCTGGAATACTGTTCTGATGCAAGACGTACCAAATTGGCATGTCGCACCCTGTGGATGCGGCGTTTTGGCTTGGTAACACTTACCCTGTTTTGCGCCGAAAGTTTTGTTGCCGTCCTCTTCAGTAAAACATATCTTTGGGCGTTGGGCATTGAAGGTCCCTTCCCTCGTTCTCTCGCTGTGATCCTTCCCTTCATAATCGGTACACTCATATTCTGGGGACTTGTAATTAAAGCATGGGAAAAAATAGATTTCAAATATAGTGTTGAATGGTGGATGAATCACTTTGTCTGTTTCGTACGCCAACGTCCAACGATACGTCTCAATGCAAATGAAATGCTGTACAAGCCCTGTATACCCGTCCCGGAAAGTGCCGCTAACCCCGTTGCATCCGACTAGCCGTCCCATTTTTCATACTCCCTGCATGAACGAAAATCTCCATTTGATAACCACAGAATTGCTTCTGTGTACCGTGCTGTCAAAAAAAATGTAGACTTTCGTTCTATATAAACGCTATCATAACACCGTACAATCAGTAAGGAGTAAGCTATGTTCGATATATTGATTCGGAATGGGACGATAGTGGACGGCACGGGGAAGACTGCCTTCCAAGCCGATGTCGGCATTGAAGGCGACGCTATAACCCTGGTGGGGACAGCAGGGGACGCTTCTGCTGTACTTGATATTGATGCAGCGGGGAAACATATCTGCCCCGGCTTTATTGATTCCCATTCTCATGCCGATATTTCTCTTTACCGTGAAAACAGTACTGCCTTGCTTGAGCCTTTAGTCCGACAGGGAATTACAACCTTTGTTGGCGGTAACTGCGGCATGGCCATGGCACCCCTGGGTGATACCCACCGGGATGCGGTACAGGCATACATCAATATTTTTACCCGAATTGATTTTGATACGGAAGCACACTGGCAAAGTATGGGGGACTACTTTGAATATGTCGAGAATAAAGGGCTTTTGCTGAATGCGGCTATCCTTGCACCCCACGGTGTGTTACGCCTGAATGCCATGGGCATGGAACCCCGTTCCGCAACGCCTGATGAAATTACGATCATGCAGCACGATCTGGCACAAGCATTGGATGAAGGTGCCATCGGCTTGTCAACAGGATTACAATACATGCCCGGAAGCCACAGCGACCGTGGTGAACTACTGGCATTGGGCGAGGAGCTGCACCGGCAAGACGGAATTTTTACAAGCCATCTTCGCAGCTATTCCAAGACACTTGACCGTGCTATTGATGAAGTTATTGAAGTAGGAGAACACTGTGATATTCCTGTCCAAATATCACACTTGTTTTTGATACCCGACTACGGTGTATTCGGACCGCTGCTCCGATCCGCAATACGCGGGATGGCGCGTTTATCCAAATATTGGGTGCCCCCTATTCCTATCGACCAGCCTATGGCAAAGCGTCTTAAACAAATAAGCGATGCCCGTAAGCGGGGCGTAAAAATAAGTACAGATATTATGCCCTCCACAACAGGGTTCACCCATGTTCTTGCATTCTTCCCGCCGTGGTCCGTTGCAGGCACGGTCGAAGATGTGCTGAATCGACTTCGGGATCCGGAACAACGCAAACGCATCAGGCATAGTATCGAACACGGAAAGATGGAATGGCCTCATACCGCTCCCGATACATGGTCGCTGAATTTGTTTCAGCTTATGGGCTGGGAATGTGCGCGTATCATGTCGGTAAGCACAGAGAAAAACAAACGACTGGAAGGAATGCCGCTGGTAGATATTGCGCGTGAACGCGTCCTTCATCCCTTTGACGCTCTATGCGATCTGCTGCTCGAAGAAAACGGGCAGGTACTCGCCTTTGAAAGTCTGGCAGAACCGGGGGATGCTTTTACGGAACGCAGCACCTTTGCCGGTCTTGCTCATCCTGACGTCATGATTTCAACCGATTCCATTCTCATGGGAAGCGGAAAACCCTCCCCATTATTCTACGGGTGCTATCCACGCTATATCTCGCGGTACGTACGCGATAAAAAGTTGCTGTCTTTGGAAAGCGCCATTCATAAGATGAGCGGACTGCCGGCGGAACACTTTAACCTGCGCAAACGCGGCCATATCGCCGCAGGTGCCTATGCAGATGTGATCGTATTCGACTATAACACCATCGGCACCCAATCAACATTTGAAGACCCCGCCCATTTTCCCGAGGGTATTGAGCATGTTTTTATTAATGGACACCATGTGGTAGACGGTACGACCTTCAATCCCGATCCGCTGCCGGGACAACTATTGCGGAAATGTTGAACCCGAAAATAAGAAAATGAAACCGTCCCGAAATATCTCTCACTAAAAAAACGCCGGAGACGTTATGAACGTCTCCGGCGTAACTGTTTTATGCAAAATCTAATCAGGCGCGGGCACCGCTTTTTTGCGGACGTTTTCCCTTGCCTTTACCCTTGCTCTTAGCTGTATTCTTATCATCTTTTTTGGATTTCTGCGGTTTGACAGGTCCTTGCGTATTCAAACCCGCCTGCCTCTTCTGCAACAGATATACCACGGTGCTGGCTACAAATATGGAAGAATACGTTCCCACCATCACACCGATAATTAATACCAGTGCGAAGTCATTAATAGCTTCGCCACCAAAGATATAAAGCACTACAACTACAAACAGGGTTGTCAACGAGGTAAGCAGTGTACGGCTCAAGGTCGCATTGATGGCACTATTGAGAATCGCGATGAACTTGATTCCCTTCCCGCGTTGAAGCTGCATATCTTCACGAACACGATCAAAGACCACGATGGTATCATTCAGCGAATAACCCACAATAGTAAGCAGCGCAGCAATCACAGGCATGGAAATATGTCTGCCCAGCAACGAGAATATACCTACGGTTATAAGCAAATCGTGGGCAAGGGCGGCAACAGCACCCAAAGCAAAACGCAGTTCAAATCGAATCCAGAGATAAACCATGATGAAGACCAATGCCCAGAAAAGTGCATTCACGGCATCAAAGCGCAGCTGTGCACCTACAGCAGGACCCACGGTCTGCTCATCTTCAATGAGAATGCTGTCTACTGAAGCGTCACCGCTTAAGGGTGCCAACGCATTCTGAATACGCTCGGAAACGGTCTGCATCATCATATCATCGGGAGTAACATTTTCGTCTGTTCCAGCGCCTTTGCGTGTTACATCACCCACACGGATAATAAATGTATTATTTTTCTCAATATTTTCTCCGCCTGTTTCCTGTACGACAGGATTATCAAAGCCGGAAGAAGTCAGTGTGGTACGAACGTCATCCACAGGAACGACGCCATCGCTCTGAATACGGAGCATCAAATTGGTACCCTGCTGAAAATCAACGCCAAAGTTATCCATACCGCGCATACCGAACATACCCACACCTATCAGGATTACTGCGGCACTTACTACAAACGCTATTTTTCGGAAGGAAAGGAAAGGTATCGCCTGGTCCTTACGGATAATGCTCATCATCACTAACTTGGTGAACAGATGTTTTTCAAGAGCAAAATCGAAAAGGGCACGCCCTACTATCAGTGCAACAAATACGCTGGAGCAAACACCGACGCTCAAGGTAACTGCAAAACCCTCAATAGGACCTGTACCAAACTGCATCAATACGGCGGCAGCGATCAGGGTCGTTATATTCGCATCCAAAATAGTAATGGTGGCACGACGGAACCCGTTATCTACTGACGTGAGTAATGTATGCCCCAATTTTAGTTCTTCACGAATACGCTCGTATATCAGCACGTTGGCATCTACTGCCATACCCACCGTCAGGATAAGTCCGGCAATACCGGGTAAGGTCAGCGTCATACCAAAATAGGCCATGGCGCCAATTACAAGGACAGCATTAAGCGACAGACAGATAACAGCAATAATACCTGCACCCATATAATACACCAGCATAAACAAGGCAACTATGGCAACACCGATCAAGGAGGAAAGTACACCACGGCGCACGGTTTCCTGTCCGAGACTGGCACTTACTGTACGGGTAAATTCTTCACGAACAGGCACCACCATGGAACCGGAATTGAGTGCAATGGCCAAATCATTTGCTTCAGCCCCTTCGAAACTACCTGTAATCTGACCCCGTCCGCCAGCAATACGATCCTGGATATTCGGTGCAGATACGACAACACCATCTAAAACGATCGCCATGTTACGGCCGATATTGTTTCCTGTTGCATCTGCGAAATCAGCACCGGATTTTGCGTTAAAAGCAAAAAAGATTTGAAAGTAAGGAGGGTTGCTCTGGTCTACATTTGCCGATGCGGAAGTAAGACCGCCGCCGCTTACCAGCGGTTTTGTTTCAATAACGTAAAGATGGTAGTCCTGGTTTTTATCGAAAGGTTTGGGTGCCTGACTGAAAGCAATGATTTTATCATCAGGAATAATGCCCGATTCTTTGGCACGGACAAGCACGCGACTTACCCGTTCACGATTCTCGGGTGCCACTGCCACCATGTCTTTACGAAGCGAGGACATCTTTACCAAAGGAAGAAACTCCTCTGGAAATGCGTCGCGGATAGCCATAAACAGCTGTTCTGATTCATCCGGTCCCACCACAAGATGGAAGTTCATCTGCGCAGTCCGGGTGATCAATCGCTTGGCGCGCTGCAAGTCCTTTTCACCGGGCAGCTGCACTTGCACCTGATTGGTGCCCAATGCCTGGATAATGGGTTCCTTAGCCTCAAAATCGTTGATACGACGGGTAATCTGCTGCAATACGATTTGCTGTATTTCCCGCTCGATATCCGCATCTTTATATTTGCGTTCGCGATAATCAGCCAGCGTCTCTTCATCCAGATCATTAATGTCAAAACCGATGACCATATGGATGCCGCCTTGCAGGTCGAGCCCCATATTGATGACCTTTGAACGGTCAAACTGCGCCCACCGTTTGGCAGTTGCTATCTGTTGGCTGATATACCCCTGCTCGCTCCGGGCACGTTCATCATCTTCCTGTTGCCAGGTTTCAATTTTAGTCTGGCGGCTTTCCTCAGAAAGCAACATCCATCCGACTGTCGGATAAACGTAAATAAACGCCATAACAATGACGGCACCGACCAGTAATGTTCTGTATAAATGCTTGGACATGCGCTTCTCCACCTTCCTGCAAACACAGGGTATGATTGTTATCGTAACGCCATCAAGACGTCCGAGTTATTTGTTTTTGGATTCCTTTGGGATCACCTGCGCTATGGCACCCCGAAGAAATTCCATGGTTACATCTTCATCAACACGCAATACAACCCGATCCTCAGACAAACCGACTACACCGCCGCAGACACCGCCTGTAGTAACAACATTGTCGCCTTTAACCACCGCCGATAACATTGCCTGACGCTCCCGCTCCCGTTTCTGCTGGGGACGGATCATCAAGAAATACATAATCGCAAAAAAAGCGATGATCATTGGTAACATGCTGGTAAGAGGGTTTGCCGCAGATTGTTCCGCTGCCGGAGCCGCTTCCTGCGCCGCCAGTTGCGCCTGCGCAATAAGTAATCGCCACACAATAATATCTCCTTCTAAACAGGTCATGGGTTATCAAATACTGCAAGCCGTAACCCCCGTCAAGAAGATCATATCCTGTCACGTTGGTTATACGCTTGCAAAAAGGCGTGTTTGAACGCAATATAGGCGTCCTTCCGTATCGCATCACGCGCTTGAACAGCCAATTGTATCATAAAGCAAAGGTTATGTAAAGTATTGAGCCGCAAAGAAGTTAATTCACCGGCACGAAACAGGTGGCGAAGATAGGCACGGGAATACACTTGGCATACAGGACAGTTACATTCCCTGTCCACGGGAGCATCATCCCTGGCAAATCGCGCGTTTTTGATATTCATGCGTCCATGACGTGTAAACAGATTCCCGTGGCGGGCATTGCGTGTAGGCATAACGCAATCGAACATGTCCACACCATATTCGATGGCAGTGAGCATATCTTCAGGTGCCCCTACACCCATCAAATAGCGCGGCTTCATTTTAGGCAGACAAGGCATTGTCCATGCAACTGCCGCTTCCATTTCTTCTTTGCTTTCCCCCACGCTGACACCGCCGACAGCGTATCCGGGAAAATCAAGATCCGCAAGTGCCGACGCACTTTGTTTACGTAACGACTCATACACACCGCCCTGCACAATTCCGAATAAAGCCTGTTTTTCAGTATCTCCCTCTTCCCAACGGGTTTTACAGCGTTTTGCCCAGCGTTCTGTCATGGCCATGGAAGCGGCTGCCCGATCATAATCTGCAGGATATTCTGTGCATTCATCGAAACACATCATAATATCCGCGCCAATAGTACGTTGGACATCAATCGCTTTTTCCGGACTGAAAAAATGACGGGATCCATCTATTGCGCTTTGAAACAAAACCCCTTCTTCACTCACTTTGTTTAAGGCCGACAAACTAAATACCTGAAACCCGCCCGAATCGGTCAACACAGGTCTGTCCCAGTGCATGAATCGGTGAATCCCTCCCATGGCGTCCAAAACTTCCATACCGGGGCGCAAATATAAATGGTAGGTATTCGCGAGAATAATGGTTGCGTCGAGGTTAAGCAAATCGGCACTGTCCAGCGATTTCACAGACGCTTGTGTACCTACCGGCATAAATACCGGCGTTTCTACGGTGCCGTGGGGCAGTTCCAGTAAACCGGTGCGCGCAGCGCAATCGGCAGCAGTGTGAGTTATTTCGTAACGCATAAGTTTAACTATTGCCTGTGATTTGCATATTGAAAAAAAGTGTTTAGGGCAGCCACGGTCCGGGATCAACCCGTACGCCGTTACGCCGCACTTCATAATGTAAATGTGGGCCTGTCGCATTACCGGTTGCACCTACGGTACCAATCTTTTGACCCCGTCGAACCGTATCTCCCTGGCGTATTAAACGACGATGCAGATGGGCATACGCAGTTTCCAAATCATTGCCATGACGAATAACTATGATATTCCCGTAAGCACCCTGCTGCCCCGAAAGTACGGCATGACCGGATGCTGTCGCCATAACAGCGGTTCCCTGCGGGGCTGCCATATCTATTCCCTTGTGTCGCCGCCCGCCGCTGCGCCGTTCCCCAAAAGGAGAGCTAATGCGCATCACAGACTGATCAACCGGCCAAAGAGACGGTGTTGTATCTGAAGTGGAAAAGGGATTAGCACGTGAAAAGCGATGACGCACCCGGGCACAACCGCCACTGAGAAACAGCAGCAGAATACAAAGGATCACCACACCCACGGATATATATTTTCGCGTATATTGAATCATAAAATCTGATGACATAAAAATAGGTTCGTGCCTTCTGCCGTTTAAAGTCCTATAGCATAAAAACACCATATAGGTATTGTGCACCCCCATTCTACCACAATATATTGTAGTAACCTCCAGAAATAATCGAAAACGGTTACGGCAGCCATGATTCCGGATTTACCCGAACACCTTTGCAACGCACTTCATAATGCAGGTGGGGACCTGTCGCATTGCCGGTCGCACCGACCTCACCAATCTTTTGACCCTGTTGCACCTTATCGCCTTTATCCACCATACACCGTTTTAAGTGGGCATACGCCGTTTCATAATCATTGCCGTGGTCAATAACAATGATATTTCCGTATATACCATCCCGCCCGGAAAAAGTAATACATCCAACTGCGGTCGCTACAACGTCCGTGCCCGGCCGTGCCTCCAGATCAATTCCCTTGTGAAAATGTCCTCCGCGCCGCTTTTGACCGAAGGGAGAACTTATCCGCGTGTACTTCACTACAGGCCAAATTGCAGGTATATCTTCTGCAGCGGGTTCTTCCTGAGGTACAGGCAAAGAAAAGAAAGGATACGGTACCGAACCGTAAGGAAGAACAGGCACCGAAGACAAATCCGATTCCGGTTCTTCACTGTGCAAACGTGTTCGAGCACACCCTGCACCCGAAATACACCACGCAAATAATAATGACGCTGCGGCTGCTGTAAAAACGATCTCTCGAATAAATTTAAGGAGGGGATTTTCAGTAGAAAAGTACACTACAACTACTTTCTTTTTCTAAGAGGAACAGGAATCTGCAACCCAATACCCAGGGTGCAGCCTGTTTACATTCTGATATTCAAAACGAACATATTCGGAAATATACCACAGGATACAATAGAAATAAAACCGCTTGGCGGTCCCGCCCTGTACATACACTTAGATATTGAATGTTGGGGATATTGCCCTGTTATACTCTGGGCAACAGGAGGAATTCTAAAAATCATGAAATCGTACCCCGCTATTTTTTCAATACCCGTTATTATTTTACTGTTCCTCTTCAACACGTTTGCTGCTGCCGAATCGCCGAAACCCCGCAACGGCTCAAAAATTATTGTGGTAAATGACGATGGATTCAGCAAGTTCCATAGTGGTCATTATCAGTCCGCGGCGGATTTACGCGACGAAATGCTGGGGTATCAGAACACACAGACAGCAGTCGTGGAATGGTGTATTCTCGCAGGAAGCCGCGCAAACTACCCTTCGAAAGTAACCGAACTTATTGGTACCGGCATGGTTGAATTTCCCCGTCGGGGAGATAAACTGGCATACGAGACCGTCCACCGACTTGCCAAAGAAGGTATCAATACCCTGCAGGTAGTTGCTGATGCCTGCCACGAAGCAGGAATATCCTGCTACGCCTCCATGCGTATGAACGGTGACTATCCTGCCAGTATGTGGGACGGTTCCTTTCCACGCTTTGCCAACAGCACATTCTGGTGGGAACATCCGGAATATCGACAACGAGATGCCAAAGGAAATACCCTGACCAAATTTTCCTATGCTTTTCCGGAAGTACGTTCCTTTAAACTTGCTATTCTCCGCGAAGCAGCACAACAGAATATTGACGGTATCAACCTCGATTTTCTGCGGCATCCCACTTTCTTTGGTTATGAAGAACCCTTGATAAAAGCCTTTCAAGACAAGTATGGAATTGATGCCGCCACGGTATCCACCGATGATCCGCGCTGGATACCATTACGCAGTGAAATCATGACCCGCTTCGTTCGTGATGTGCGCAAGATTCTCGATGAAGCGGAACAGCGCACTGGAAGAAAATTAGGACTTTCAGCGCGTATCGACTGGAAAAAATATCCGCTCTGGGGCTGTGATATTAAAAGGTGGATGGAAGAAAAACTTCTTGACTACCTTGTAGTAAGCCAACATGGGCTTGGCGGCTATGAGTTTCCGATTGCGCCGTTTGTGGAAATGGCACGGGGCAGCGGTTGTGCCATACTATTTGGGGAAGAAGCCGTCCTCAGCGGGCATGATCGTACTTCCGAAGAAGATCGGCGCATTGCCGAAGGGACCATGGAAGCACCTGAACGCAATATTCTCAGCCTCGAGCAATACAAAAGCCGTGCCGCCCGGTGGTATAGCGAAGGAGCCGACGGGCTGCAGCTGTTTAATGAAACCCGTAAAGAAATCCTGGGAGAACTAGGGGATATTAAATAATCGGCGGATACGAAACCATGATGTCTTGTAATCTTAAAAAGCAGACCGCATAGAACTGTTTTGCTCCTCCTCTATCCACTATAATACTGTCTGACGAAGCCATAAAGACTTTCATTCGGCAATTTGGGATAGAGCCCGACAGATGAAATAAGAGGCGGGAACGTGATAGGCTTGCATACCTCAACACAACCATACTATAGGAACAACTGAATTATATGTCTTCAAATTTATTTTTATCGTCCGAACAGGCTTTCACCCTGCGCGAGAAATTTGGTACGCCGCTTTTTGTGTACGACCAATGCACCCTGGAAGAAGCAGCACGTACCGCACTTGCCTTTCCCAATGCGTGGGGACTTACTGTGCGCTTTGCCATGAAATCGTTACCCACGGGAGCAATACTGCAAACCTTTCATCGTGCCGGTCTTTACCTGGATGCCAGCAGCGGTTATGAAGCCGAACGCGTCCTGCGTGCAGGGATTCCTGCCGGTCATATACAAATTACGGCACAGGAACTCCCCGTAAATCTGAAGGAACTGGTTGAGGCAGGATGCCTGTTTAACGCTTGTTCGCTGCAGCAGTTAGACATTTACGGCGCTATGTTTCCAGGATCAGAAGTTTCTGTGCGTGTCAACCCGGGGCTGGGATCCGGGCATAGCAACCGCACCAATGTAGGCGGTCCCTCATCGAGTTTCGGTATCTGGCATGAAGATATTGACAAACTGACAGCTCTTGCAGAAAAACACAAACTACGCATTACCGGTATGCACACCCATATCGGTTCCGGAGCGGATCCCGACATATGGCTTCATTGTGCCACACTGGCGTTATCCATTGCTGCACGTCTGCCGCAAGTTACCCGCTTGAGCCTGGGCGGTGGATTTAAGCCGGCACGTATGACCTATGAAACCGGTGCCGACCTGCCCGCAATCGGCGCACGTCTACAGCCCGCCTTTGAAGATTTTGCACGGGAACACGGACGTAAGCTACACCTCGAACTGGAACCGGGTGCTTTCCTGACAGCAAACGCAGGTGCTTTGCTTTGTTCCATTACCGATAGCGTGGAAACCGGGGAAAATGGATTCCAATTCATCAAAACGGATACAGGCATGACGGATATTCTTCGCCCTTCCCTTTACGGTGCTCAACATCCAATAACGCTTTTTCCCGCAACTGCGCGTGAAGACAAAAATATCCCCTATCTGATTGCAGGACACTGCTGCGAAAGCGGCGATTTGCTTTCCCCTGAACCGGACAACCCTGAAGGATTACTGCCGCGCG
Organism: Candidatus Hydrogenedentota bacterium; assembly: GCA_023145975.1. GTDB lineage: Bacteria > Hydrogenedentota > Hydrogenedentia > Hydrogenedentales > CAITNO01 > SLFT01. The sequence continues at coordinate 11,735 of JAGLCZ010000622.1, forward strand.
ATCTGCCGCCGGCTGAAACAGGAGATATGCTTGTTATCGGCGGGGCAGGTGCCTATTGCGCCAGTATGGCAACCAAAAACTACAACAGCTTTCCTGAATCTGCTGAAGTGCTGATGGACCGTAACGGTGTTCCCCATCTGATCCGTGCCCGTCAGACCCTGGAACAAATCGTGCAGAACGAAATTTTATTACCGTAAAAAAAATCTGTCACCATGTCCTGTTATATAATTTGTAACGACTTTCGTTATACTCATCATAAGATTACTTTTTCTTTCGTTAAGGAATATACTTCATGAGTGCTGATATCCCGAAAATATCCATTGTTCTTGCTATTTTTAATGAAGAAGAATCTCTGGAAGAACTGTATGAACGCATTACTGCCACCCTCGAAGCACACGGCAGTACCTATGAGGTCATTGCTGTGGATGACGGCAGCGCTGATCAATCTTTTCCTATTCTTCGGGAAATACGGGGAAAAGACGCGCGCTGGCGGATAGCCCATCTCACACGTAATTTTGGTCAAAGCTCTGCCATCTATGCAGGATTCTCATTATCCCGCGGAGAGTATGTACTCATGATAGATGCAGACTTGCAGGTATACCCGGAAGATATTCCCTTGTTACTGGCAAAACTCGATGAAGGATACGATATGGCGAGCGGTTGGCGTGTCAACCGCCATGACAACCCCTTTCGTAAGGTTATGTCACGCTTGCTGAATCTTTATACCGAACATGTTACCGGATTTCCCATACACGATCATGGATGTTCGCTGAAAGGATTCCGCCGCCCGATGGTGGAAAGAATGGTGGCTTTTACACACCGCTGCCGATATTTGCCGGTGGATGCTGCCCTGCTGGGCGGTAAGGTTGCCGAGGTACCCGTGCGCCATCAGGCACGTCCCCACGGACACAGCAAATACGGTTTATTCAAACTGTTCCGCACCGCATTCGACATGATCACCAGTGTGACCACCATGCCGCTTCAGTTTATCAATATTGCCGGGATTCTCTTTGTATTTATGGGAGGGGGAATAGGTGCCCACAGTGTCTATTACCGTCTTGCCCATGGCAGCTTTATGCAGCTTGAAGTCATTACTGCTCTTTTCCTATTTCTGACGGGGGTACAACTCTCCGCAATGGGGCTCATGTGCGAATATGTGGGACGCATCTATATTGAATCCCAACGGAAACCACTTTTTATTATTGATGAGGAAGTGGAGTAAAAGGCTTTAAGGATAAGTATCATGGACTTGCAGTGCCCCAAGTGCGGTGTAACACTGAAAGAAGAACGTATACAACAACACAGCACTCGCATCCAATGCCCGGTCTGTCACGCTTTCTTTGGGATGAATGAAGCAGCACACCGACCGCAGCAAAACGATGTCATCGATGTTCGTGCCGAAGTCATTTCTACAGGCTCTGATACGCCAGACGAAACAACCCCTGTCGAACCCCTGCAGGAACAATGCAGGGACAATGGTGCAGGGGAAAGAAAAATAAGGGATAATCCCTACACGTATTTCAGCCGACACAAGGTGGTAAGACAAGAAGGCTGCGGTTGTGGCGGCTGCGGCTGTTTGGTACTGCTGTTTGTACTGTTGTCTCTGCTGCTCAGGTGCAGTACGATTCTATAGCACTCCCTGAAAAAAGATGCTTATGACGCAGTAGTTTTCTCTGCACCCTTCGGAGGCAGGTCCCCGGGTGCTTTCATAGCGCATTGACCTTCAAAAAGCACCCCTTCGTGAATGCTGATGCGGGGCGCACAAATGTCGCCGACCACCTTGGCCTTGGGAGTAATCTCAATACGGTCAAATGCTTGAATATTACCATGCACTTCGCCGCTGACGATAACCTGACCCGCCATAAGATCGCCTTTAACCTTACCCGACTCAAGCACAACAATGCTGTCCTCACTCCGCACGGTACCGTCAATACCGCCTTCAACGCGTATCGTACCTTTGCACTTGAGTTCACCTGTAAGCAAGGTGCCCGGACCAATCATCGTCACTACTTTGTTTTCATTGTACGCTTTTTTATTTTTACGTGAGTCAAGCATAGAGTTAATCCGTAAGGTATTTTGCAGGGTCCACCGGACGTCCTTTTACCTGCACTTCATAATGGAGGTGGGCACCCGTACTTCTTCCCGTGCTACCCACGCGACCGATGGCGTCGCCGCGCCCGACAGCTTTGCCGGGACGCACTTCCATGGAGGACAAATGAGCATAGAACGTTTTAATGCCGTTCCCATGATCTATCACAATTACATTCCCCAGATACTTCCTATATTCCGCTTCCCGCACCACCCCTTTTGCCGTTGCACGCACGGTAGTACCTTTACGTGCCGAAATATCCAGACCGTCATGATGACGCACGCGTTTATTAAAGGGATCACGACGATAACCAAACTTGGAAGAAATGCGGCCTACACCGCGGGAAAGGGGCCAGCTCGCAGGAACACGCGCAATGCGATCCTTCTCCACCTCCATATCAGCAACCAATTCCCCTAAACTATGGGAACGCAAGCGAATCTCTTCGATGATAAGATCGGCAGACGGACGTGCCATTCCATAAATTACAAAAGGAGGATGAACCGTCTCGTCACCACCGGCATAAGCGAAATAGCCCACATTTGCAGGACCGCCGCCACGACCACCGTTCCCCCCGCCGTTTGTTTCAAAGGAGGGAGCAGTACGTGGTTCCAGTCCGGTTATCTCCCGGGCACGGCTTTCCATGGTGTACAAATCGTTCAACTCGGAAGTAATCGCCATAATACTGGTTTCATACTCGGCACGAAGTCGCTCTTCCATTTGATGCGCCTCTTCACGGCTGAGCCCCGATTCCATTGCAGGATTGGGCACAACAATAGCCGCATTTTCCAACTCAAGTGCACGGTTAGCCTGGCGCAATAAGGTTGCACGCTGGGAAATCTCACTATGCCGTTGATAGAAAAATGCTGTCGTAAAGGATAATAAAACTATGAAGCCGCATACACTCCAGAAATGGAGATCTGTCAGGGTGTGGCTGCTCGTGCTGCCCTCACCTTGCGGAATCATCATCACCGTCCATTTTTTCATAATCAATCCAGTCTCCTGGCGATTTCGGCGGTTACGCCGTTTTCCTCCGCACTTGGCGGACTATGTCATGTACTCATACCGTCACATCACATCCTGTCCCAAGCCTGCGATACTATAGCACAGCCCCCGCAAAAAAGTCAACCACTTTCAATATAAGCACCCCCATACCCGACACCATGAACCCCGCCGAATCCCCGTAATACGACCCGAAAAGAAACCTGTTTTTTACAAGACGTGTCCTCCCGGTGTATGCAATTCGACATTGTCACGTTTATTTCGTATAATAGGCATCCTGTTTTCTATTTGAAAATAACAATGGGACGGAGGTCCCGGCACATGGGAGAATCAAGGTATGCCGAAAATACGACGGGCGATCATCAGCTGTCATGATAAGACAGGTATTGTGGAACTGGCACAATTGCTGGAAGAACATGGTGTCGAAATCGTAAGTACGTCAGGAACGCTTTCCTTGCTGACGGAGGCAGGTGTGTCGGCAGTCAGCATTGCAGATTTCACGGGCATCCCCGAATTGATGGATGGCCGGGTGAAGTCATTGCACCCGAAAGTACATGCAGGGCTGCTGGGAATCCGTGACAGCAAATTGCATCTCGAACAGATGCAGGCACACGAATGGCCCTGGATCGATATGGTGATAGCGAATCTGCAGCCGGTACACGAACTGATGGCGCAGCCCGGCATCAGTACGGATGAAGTGGTGGAACAGATCGATATTGGCGGCGCGTCTATGATGCGTTCTGCTGCGAAGAATTTCCGCTATGTTACGGTAGTGGTCAATCCCCAACGATATCCCCGGATTATGCACGAGTTACGCGCACATGACGGCGATACGTCCTACGACACGCGCTTTACGCTGGCACGGGAAGCCTATGAATGTGTGGCAAATTACGATACTGCCATTGCCGCTTATCTTAAGAAGCAGGAACCGAAACCGGAATAACCCCGTTTAAACGAATGTTGTTCGGTAAAGTGAATGGCGGGATAAAGGAAGAGGAATTTTACTGTTATGAATGTGCTTGTAATTGGAAGCGGCGGTCGTGAACATGCACTCGCCTGGAAAATCGCGCAGAGTCCCCTGGTGGAAAAGGTGTACGGAGCACCCGGCAACCCGGGCATAGACCGTCTTGAAAAAGGCATCTGTGTAAATGTTGCCCCGGACGATTTCGATACCCTTGCAGCATACATTGAAGCGCAGCATATCGGGCTGACAATTGTGGGTCCTGAAAATCCGCTCGCCATGGGAATTGTAGATACCTTGTCTGCACAGGGTATGCGCGTGTTTGGTCCGTCGGCAGCGGCGGCACAGCTGGAAGCCAGCAAAAGTTTTGCGAAAGACTTCATGGCGCGGCACCATATCCCGACTTCGGAATACGCCACCTTCGACAGCCGTGATGAAGCCCTGGCGTATGTCCGTAAAACAGGTGCGCCTATTGTAATAAAGGCCGATGGATTGGCGGCGGGCAAAGGCGTTACTGTAGCAAAAGACCTGGCTGAAGCGGAAGCCGCCATTTGCGACGCCATGGAAACCCGCGTTTTCGGCGCTGCAGGCAACCGGATAGTCATTGAAGAATGTTTGGTAGGCGAAGAAGCGTCTATCCTTGCTTTTTGCGACGGCACCACCTTCATCCCCATGGCGTCGAGTCAGGATCACAAGCCTGCTTTGGACGGGGATGCCGGTCCCAATACGGGCGGTATGGGTGCCTATTCCCCGGCACCGGTGATAACAGATGCCATGATGGAACAGATAACCCGCGAAGTGCTTGCACCGACCGTGCAGGGGATGGCGGCAGACGGTATGCC
>JAGLCZ010000623.1 GCA_023145975.1 Candidatus Hydrogenedentota bacterium
CCCATTGATGAAACGGTACAAAACCACACGCGTGCTGTGCATATCCGCCTGACACCAAAGCAGCAGGAACAGGAACTGATACACAAATTGGCACTACTACTGGGGAATGCGCACGGTTCCTGCGATGTCTATCTTCACTGTGCACGTCCCAAAACAGGTGATGTGGTGGTTCATGCTACTAATGCCTGCCGCATTACTCCTTCGCCGCAATTAACAAGTGAAGTAGAAACACTTCTTGGGGCAGACACTTTATTTTCGTCTGCCGGGATGGGTCTTCCCTCACACCAACCTAAACGCACCTATGAGGAAAAGGGTAATAAACGCTGGCGTAACAAGCGACGCTCGTAGAGCCAATCCCCCTGTCGCGTAATAATCCAGGAATGTCATTGCCTTCATATTTTTCGTTCAGTTGATTGCTGCGTCTGAAAAAAGTGCCCGAAAAAGATCCGCACGTGCGCCGGCAAGCGTCCGGTCATCGGGCGCAATACCCCGCATAATCTGCAGGTGCGCACTTTGGCTTTCCAGCAGCAGCCGATTCAATGCAAGACGATCCAGGCCTTCCATATGCCCCTGTGCTTCCGCCAACCGCATTAAAGATGCCAGCAGTAATGCCTCACCCATACCGATTTGCCGTGCACCACCCGCTATACCCAGGGCGCGTCCAATACTGTCAAGTATCCCGGCACCATGATCGCGCATCAAATGCAGCCGCGCTTCTTCTTCCCGGGTCACAATCTCTGACACTGCCTGATCCAGTTGAAAAAGTATCTCTACCTCTGATAAACCCAGCGTATCCTGATTGGTCAGCATATACAAATTACCCGAGGTGGTAGCAGGAGACACAGCCAATGCACCCAGCATATCCATATACATACACTGACAGGAACCCGCTTCTACAATTGCACTCAAGCCATACGCAGAACCAGAAAGACTATCCTCTATCGGTGCTGTCGCTGCACGAGGATCACCCAGAACCATACCCCGCAATCGTACATGCTGTTTTTTCATACTTTCTTCGACACTATGAAGCTGACGCATCATAGCAAGCCCGGGCAAATGCAGCAATGCACCCACCCGCAACCCCGTACCCGTCATGTGCAGCGATTTACTCAGATAACCCAGACGTTCATGATAGGAAAAGTCCAGAATACCGCCAAGCAGATCATCGACCTGATTGACACAATCCCAGGCATCCGCCATAGCACCGCCCGGGGCAATAGCACGAATCACAATATGATCCGACGAATTCACCATAATGCCCAGGGATTGTCCTTCAGAAATATATACACCCCGCGGTCCAGCAGCACAAAGCATCTCATAGGTTATTAAACGCCGTTCCGCAAGCAGGCGCATCCCGACATCGTCCATATCACTGACGGAATAATAAGCACCCTTCGGCAGGGAAGGGTTCCCTTCCAGCACATCACAAACACGCGCTTCCACAGCACGACGCTCATCATCTATACAACATGACGGAAACACAAAATCACGTATATTCCGAACAAGTGAACAGTGATATGCAACAACGGGTTCAGGGGAATCCGGCGACAATGCCACCCAGTCCGGAATATGACTCAACAAATATTCCATATCTCTTTATCCTTCCTCAGACGGCGATGTACTGATATTTCGCGTACGCAATTCCAGTGCCGCGATTTCATCCCGTAACCGCGCTGCCTCCTCGTATTTTTCTGATTTGAGCATACTGCGAAGTAATAACCGCTTGGATTGCAGCTCCATAGAAACACGGATCCGGCTATCATCACAGGTAAAGGATTTTCCACGATGTACAAGGCTGCTGTGAACTGCTTCCAGTATAGATTCTACCTCTTTGCCATAGGTCGCATAGCAATTCGCACAGCCCACCTCGGCAGATTCAAAAATACTACGTAACGACGTACCACAGGAAAGACAACGGGAAGCAGTTTCGGTATGCTGGTCTGCAGATCGCTTCTGCTGCGGGCGAATATTCGGTTT
>JAGLCZ010000624.1 GCA_023145975.1 Candidatus Hydrogenedentota bacterium
TCATATCGGGCAGCGTTGCTGCCAATGTCTCATCCGAATAGGCGGCGGAAACCGTTGCCGACGGGTTGATGGGCAGACCGGCAGCAAGACGCAGTATTACCACCGCATCTGCACTGTCAAGACGACCATCGCCATTTAGATCACCTACTTTCCGGTGATAATCATTCGCAATCACTTTCCGTGTGACAATATCCAGCACCATTTGTGCATCGGCACCATCAACCGCTGCACTTGCATCAACATCGCCCCACATGGAGGTATCACCCACGCAAAGCTGACCCGACGACATTTCAGTAGCAATTACTTTGTCCGTTGTATCCGCCAAGGTTGCACGTTCCAATTCAATAGCAACACAATTACCTGCACTGCCCTCTTTCACATCAAACAACAAGTCAAGGAAACGACCTTCACCACCAACAATACCAGCATTGGGATCAATAGAAATAATCCGTAATAAACCCGTTGATCCATCGACAGTATCAATAAATTCTACTTCCTGTGCCAGGACGGCACGATCAATATAACTGAATGTCATAATAGCCGGATCGAAACGTATATTAAATATCATGGACTTCGGCGTAAGACCACGTGCATTACCGAAATTAATGGGGATGCGTGCCTGCTCACCCGGCAGTGCCCATACCTCAGGAATCCAAATCCGTACGGTATTGGCAAGTACGGATGCCTCATCCGAAATGATACCTTCATTATCAAAAACGTCCAAAGTCGTCACGTAGTAGGTATAACGCATTGTCTCCACATCCAAGTCGGTGAAGAAAATATTTGTCGTTGTTCCTATCCTTTGGAAATCTGTTTCCCCATCAGCACGGCGGTACACTGCATAGCCACCCAGATTTGCATGGGGCACTGCTTCCCAGAATACGGTTACCTGATTACCACCCGATTCCGCACGGATTCCTTCGGGCTTTTCCGTGATCAATCCACCCCCTTTAATGAACAACAATATCCCCAGCGCATCTTCGCTGCTGACATCTCCATTTTGGTCAACATCCGCCGTGGCCAATGATAATGTATCTGCAGGCGTAACAATATCAAGAGCAATATCCAAGGTGTATTCCACATCATCAAAAGTAATGACATTATCCAGGTTGGCATCCCCACGATAATGGCCCTGCAAGTCTACTGCTTCGCCTTCACCTTCCGGTTCACCCTCACTGCTGCCCAAAGATGCTGTCAATGTAAAGTTTCCCTGCTCTCCATCGTAGCCCGCAACACGAAGCAGGTATATTGTCCCTGCCGTTACTTCCATCTCTATTTGCGAAACCAGATCGCAAAAGTCATCGTTACAGGCAAGTTCCACACCGGCACATTCATCAAAGACGGACAACGTAGTATCAAAATTACTGGAACCACAAAGGCTGATAACAGCCGCTCCCGACTCTTCAGGTGTCCACTGATACCACACATCTTTCGCATCTAAATAGGAACAGGAAGAAATCATCTCTCCTCCGGCACCCAGGTTTGTACCCGCTTTCGGAATATCTGAAAGCAATGTCGCCGCATTCGCGCACAAGTCATTCGGAGGCGCTTCCACTACGCTGTCCAAAGTCAAGCAAACTGCATCTACAAAGAAATTTGTTGGATTTTCCCCAGCGGGAATATCGGAATAGAAAAAAACAGTATGCTCTTCACCGTCGGCATAGGCAGACACATCCAGTATAATTTGATTATAGACTTCATAAACCGCAGCATCCGCATCAGAAACCAGGAAAAGGAAATCTTCATCCATACCGCATAGCAGATACCCCGGATTACCTACGACAGGAATTTCAAGATGAAAACTCAGGAACGCCGTAGGCGACTCTGGAATAACGACCGACTGCCCCATATACCCTTCCTCATCTTCAGTCTCTCCCCCAAACCATGCCCACCATTCTCCTTCGTAAGGACCGGTACCCAAACCTGTACCACAAACAGGAACGGTGCATAAAGGCGTATCAAAATTTGTGGAGAACTGCGTCCACAATTCGCTTTCAGATCCATTTTCAAATCCGCCATCCCACAGTAGATTGTCTACACATATCGTCTCTACATATTCACCTTCACCTTCACCTTCACC
>JAGLCZ010000625.1 GCA_023145975.1 Candidatus Hydrogenedentota bacterium
ATTTGAGCTGCCTTAAAGGATTTTCCATTCGGAACCCCACCGCCAATATCATAAATGATTTGACCCAGAGGGGTACCCACAGGTACTTCTACCAGACCCGTATTCGTTACTGCACCGGCAAGAGCAAAAACCTTTGTTCCCTTACTTTTTTCTGAACCAATACTGGAAAACCATTCTGCACCATTCATGATAATAACAGGAATGTTCGCATAGGTTTCTACGTTGTTAAGAAGTGTTGGCTTCTCCCAAAGACCTGCAATGGCCGGAAACGGAGGACGGGGACGGGGCTCACCGCGTTTACCTTCGATGGAACGCATGAGTGCTGTTTCTTCACCGCATACAAATGCGCCTGAACCCATGCGGATTTCAAGGTCGAAAGAGAAATCTGTTCCCATGATATTCTGACCCAGAAGTCCTGTTTCGCGCGACTGCTTCAACGCATTTTCAAGGCGTTCAACGGCCAGCGGGTATTCGGCACGTACATAAACATAGCCCTGATCGGATCCGATAGCATATCCAGCGATAATCATGGCTTCTATTACGCTGTGCGGGTCACCTTCAAGAACACTGCGATCCATGAATGCACCGGGATCGCCTTCATCAGCATTACACAACACATATTTTTTGTCGCCCGACGCTTTGCGGGTAAATTCCCATTTCATGCCCGTAAGGAATCCCGCACCACCGCGACCACGCAGTCCCGATTTTTTTACGGTATCTGTCACTTGCTCCGGTGTCATTTCAGTAAGTACTTTGCTCAGGGCCTCATACCCGTCACGCGCAATATACTCTTCAATACTTGTGGGATCTATCGTGCCGCAATTACGCAGCACAATTTTCTGCTGCTGCTGGAAAAAACTGATCTCCTGCAATGCTGGAATAACCTGTGCCGTGGCTGGCACTTGGAAATTTAATCGGGACACGGGACGCCCCTTAAGTAAATGCTCGATCACAATTTCTTCGGCATCTTCCGGTGTGAGTCCCTGATAAAAAACGCCATCAGGATAGACCACCGCAACGGGTCCGACGGCACATGGACCGAGACAACCCGTGTGGATCAAATCAATTTCATCTGCCAGCCCATGCTTCTTCAGGGCCTCTTCCATGGCAGCGCTGACGGCGTGGGCGCCTGATGCAACGCACCCTGCCCCGGCGCAAATCAACACATGAGAATGTATGTTACTCATATTCTAAACATCTCCTATTGTCTTGTTCGCTCTCACGCGGCTAGTTGCCGGTAAGATACTCCATGACGGGGTTGCCCTTGACCACATGCTCCTGCACGAGGGTTCGGATTCGTTCATTATTCAACTTACCATACCGATATTCTTTGCCCGCTTTGTCAGCCAGGGTAATCATCGGTTCGCGATCACACAAACCTACGCATCCTGATTGGCGCAACGTAACATTTTTAATGCCTTCCTGATCAATCAC
>JAGLCZ010000626.1 GCA_023145975.1 Candidatus Hydrogenedentota bacterium
ATACAAATCATCTAATACAAGATACTAAAACAGGAACCGTTCCATCCCGCCCTGCAGGCTTGGAACGATCCCTGTATTTTTATTCAATGTATTGTTATTCGCTATCAGTCTTCTTTATCGGCACACCATAATGCGCGATAGCCCAGATGCTGCGCATAAAGGTCCAGCAACACAAGCGACGTAAAGGCTTCAGCCACAGGCCAGACACGCGCTACAATAGTCGGATCGCGTCTTGTCACCGCACTCAATTTGGCATTTTCCACCGATACTTTGTCAATGGTGTGCTGATCTTTGGCAATGGTTGGTGTCGGTTTAACCGCCAGACGTGCCACAAGTGTTTGTCCTGTACTTAAGCCGCCAGTTACTCCGCCAGCATTATTCGACTCAAAATAGGCCTTACCGTCTTTTGCGCGAATCTGATCATTACATTCCGAACCCTGCATATCCTTAACAGCATAGCCGGCACCCACTTCAACAGCCTTGATCGTGCCGATGCTCATCATCCGCCCCAATTCACCGTCCAACTTATTAAAGACCGGTTCACCAAGCCCCGCAGGAAGACCTGTAGCAATAATTTCAACCAAGCCGCCGCTGGAGTCCCCTTCGTCCCGAATCTGAAGAATCCGCTTTTCCATTTCAAATGCCACATCTACGTCAGGACAGTTCATGGTAGGATGCACCCCATGCTCCTTACTGATTGCCACCGCATCCATTGTACGTCCTGCGTCCTGAATAGCGATGAGGTTTTTCTCAAGCTCGGCAAGTACTGCCGTCTTCTCCAGAAAACGCATGTCGCTTGTAAAACGCTTCTCTGTGAACAACCATTGATAGATAGGATCGTAATCGCGCCGTACTTCGCGGAATTTATCTACTTGCTGCTGAATGACATCCAGGGCAACATCACCCATACGCACCCCGGCCGCCTCTTTCACATAGGAAAAGACATCGATGCCGTGTCGCTTAAGGATATGCCTGGCAACTGCGCCAGCCGCTACGAGAGTCGACGTATAGCGACCGCTGAAGAACCCGGCACCAATACTGTCATCACACTCGCCATATTTCTGGTACGAAGCGTAGGAAGCGTGTCCCGGTCGTGGTGTGCGATTACTCGTCTGATATTGCTCTATATGCACAAAATGTCGATCCAAATTCGGAATCATAATAACCAGCGGTGTCCCATTGGTGCACCCTTTATTAGAAAATCCCGGCATGGTATCTGCCGCATTGACGCCACTATAAATAATAGGGACATCAGGCTCCCGACGCGGGGATGCCAATTCGCTTTGACCAGGCTTGCGTGTCAATAACGCTGCATAGATATCCGCCTCCGTAATACGGAGTCCGGGCGGAACCCCCTGCAAATGAACTGTTAAACCATCTTGATAGCTGCCGCCTGCCACTGAAGTCTGGAACATTTTTCCGTATGTACAACCTAGCATCCTGTATTCTCCCTTGTTTGTTTTTCTGTGAGTCCCGTATTAGTACAGGGTATTCTGTACGTGCAACCCATAACAGGTTCGCCTGTTCCGCTTCCATTATAGGAATAGAGTATGGGATAATAAACAATTCTTATCTAATTTGTCAAAAAGAATCCCAAAAAGACATAAAATACATTTACTGAAATCATTGGCACAGCGAATGGCTCCCCTGTATCCACTCCGGCATAATGATATAATCGTGTAATAATGCCAATGGAATAAGACCCGTTTGAAATCTGTTTATTCCGAAAACACTACATGACATCTAACAAAGGACTTTTTTATGAATATCGTTGTGATGGGCCCTAAGGGTGCTGGAAAAACTACTGTGGGCATTTCCTTGGCAGAAAAACTGGGTAGACCCTGGGTAGATACCGATCATATTATTGAAGAGTTGGATGGTAAACAGCGTAATTGCCGCGAAATATTCACGACAGACGGAGAGCAAGCCTTCCGCACCCTTGAACGCAAGGCAGCCAAACAGGTATCCGAATTGGCATATCATGTAATCCTCACAGGAGGTGATCTGATGATGCACTGCGAAGCCAGAAAGCCATTGCGCACCAAATCCGTACTCATCCTGTTGAAGGGAGAACCCGCTACACTCTGGGAACGCGCCACGCAACAGGGGATTCCGCCCTCCTTTCAGGGAGAGGAAGGTCAGTTTTTGTTCTTTCAACAGTGCGCCCATCGTGAAGAAGTACTGACACCCTTTGCCGATATCGTAGCAGATACTACCCGGGAGACCCCGGAAGAACTTGCAGGAACTCTTGCAGACCGGGTTGGAGAAGAACTTGCATTGCGCACTCATCTTGCCAACACCTATGGCGACGTTATTCGAATGACCTCTTTCGGCGAAAGTCACGGTAAGGCTATTGGCGTTGTTCTGGACGGCGTTCGTCCAGGTACCCCTTTCAGCATCGAAGAAATACAAAAGGAACTGGATCGAAGACGACCCGGTCAAAGTAAGCTCGTCACTCAACGTCGCGAATCCGACACCGTTGAGGTACTGGCGGGTGTATATGAAGAAAAAACAACCGGCTCGCCTATTGCAATGATCATCTATAACCAGGATCAGCGCTCCAAAAACTATGACGATCTGAAAGATTTGTTCCGGCCCGGTCATGGTGATTTTACCTTCTATAAGAAATACGGGCTCCGCGATCACCGAGGGGGGGGACGACAATCGGGACGTGAGACAGCCTGCCGCGTAGCAGCAGGTGCTTTTGCACGGGGTGTACTAAAAGCACATGGGGTGCGTATTGTCGCACATGCTCTTGAGATTGCAGGAATACGTGCTGTAAAACGCGATATTGATTTCATTGAAACGACCCCCGTTCGATGTGCGGACCCCGATGCGGCACCGCTTATGGAGCAGGCAATACTCGATGCCCGCGGGCGGTGTGATTCGGTGGGCGGCATCATCCAACTGGAGGTAACTGGACTCCCTCCCGGATTAGGGGATCCCATATTTGGAAAATTGGATGCGCGACTCACCAGCGCTATCATGACGATTGGTGCCATCAAAGGCGTTGAGATAGGCGACGGCTTTGCCATCACCAAACTGGCTGGCAGTGAAGCCAACGACTGTATGAAAGACGGCGAATTCCTGAGTAACCATCATGGAGGTATTCTGGGCGGCATATCGAGTGGAGCCCCCCTGATCATGCGTGTCGCAGTCAAACCTACCGCCTCTATTGCAAGCCCCCAGCAAACCTGCAAAGAAAATGGGGAAAACTGTACCGTGGAAGTACACGGCCGCCACGATCCCTGCATTGTTGTGCGTGCAGTTCCGGTAATCGAAAATGTGGCGGCTTTTGTATTACTTGACGCCTTTGAAATGCAGGCACGCCTCAACCCTGCGTGGGCAACAGAGTATTACAACACGTAAAACGGAAGACTAAAGCAATACGTCCTGCCTGTAATACACTATGCGGTAATACAGGATTAGGGAATCCAGCCTTATTCCGACAAGGAAAGTTGATAATTTTTTCCTGTGACGATCCCGGCGTCAACCACTTCGGGTGCCCCACTTTCCGGCAGGATAATCTTCATGGGGCAAACATCAAGAATATCTTTTTGGACATCTACACCGGGCACTACATAGATAAGTTCCATGCCCCGTTCGGTGAGCTGAAAAGCACCCACATGGGTGATGTAAAAAACCTGTTGTCCCTGCTTTAGTGCTTCGCGCCCGCTAAATGTAATCTCTTCTACCTGCTCTATGAATTTTGGCTTACCGGGACTGGTTACAGAAATTTCATCTCCCTTGATTTCAAAAGCCGACTTATCTCCCCAAGCAGTACAGTACATCAAATATTTGGCATTGGTTACCAAGTCTATAAAACCACCGGGACCCACGTAATTAATAGCCCCTTCCCCGCGTTTTGACACATTTACATTACCATCACTATCAACCTGCAACGCGCCCAGAATCGCCCAGTCAAGCCGTTCATAAACCCGCTCAAACGCAGTGGCTGAAGAAACGATTTCCTTGGGATTCACCGCTGCACCAAAAAAAACACCCGGTGCAGAAATACCACCAAACACCCCGCTTTCATTGATCATGACCAGTTCGTTCATGACACCACTATGGCTTAACAGCCGCGAAACTTCCTCTGGAAGCCCCACCCCGATATCCACATGGTCCCCCTTGTGCGCATGGTCCACAAAGATACGGGTCGCTAACCTCGCCAACACATCATCTATCACCTTACGCTTAGGCGTTATCCCCAAAAAGTTATTGACAAGCCCAAGACGTTCCACCCCTTCCAGTTCGGTCATTGTGCTGTTCAGCGTCAAAAAGTCCCAGTACTTACGATGTTTTACGCTTCCTGTCTGCTCGGTTTCAGGCCAATACACTACAGCATCCACCTCATCTGCAGACAAATATATTTCGTCATATCCCTCTTCAACGATCAAGCCCACATTTACAATTACTTTACCACCGTTGCGACGTGCTGCCCGTGCAATTTCAAGACCCTCACACAATACAGCACAGTTTTTAACGTAAATATTCCCTTTACGATCGGCAGCAGGGGCACTGAATACAGCCGTATCAATAAGCGGCAGGGAATACTTGAAACTACCATCCTCAAGAACTTCCACATACTGCTTTCCCTCCGGCGGTACAACCGGCGTTCCACGCCCCACGCGTGGATCAACAAAGGTACCTGTCCCCGTCCTGTTTATCACATAGTCCCGTCCCTCACCCTGCGCTTTCAGTAACAACGTAATTGTCCCCTGGGGTATACACTGTAATTCCAACTTCCCCTTATCAGCAAGTTTCAACTGCGCTTTAAATGTTTCCGTGTGCCCGGTTATAAGACGGGTATTCAACCCCTCCACCCCAAGCTCTTCGAGACTACCCGGTACTTTCCCTCTCCCCCCCTGTCCGCCTACGCAAACCACCGTTAAGTCGCACGGGTGTTTTTCTGCCAGATAGCGTTCCTGCATCGCCCAATACATAATGGCACAACGCTGGTTACCTCCAATTCCAGAAGTTCCCACAATCGCCCCGTCCTCGATAATACCAGCGGCCTGCCATGGGGTCATGAATTTCGGGTTTTCAGGTACTGGAGACGGATAATGGCTATTATGCTTCTTCCAGGTTGCGAGCCAGTGAAGTACATGTAAAATTACCCTACTCTTAGTAATAATATTCATTTATATATTCCTGCAGGTTCTCAGAATCAATAACAACTAGATTTATGCCAATAGTGTAAGTATATCAAAGTAATCCCCCATTTTCTCAATACTTGCACTTTTCTGCACATAGGACAGTAAGGATATTATTCGCAGAAACGGTGCTTTACCCCTTTCTTGTTTATAATACATGTTTTTCGGTTCTTGTGTTTATTCTAATTGCGAAAGCGAAACACAAGCGGGTTGCCGTTCTCCTGTTTACCCAAATATAATACCTCGTTCATACAACGCCATGTGTCGTTCACACACCGCCATGTG